>JBATDO010000111.1:0-6797 GCA_049663505.1 Sphingorhabdus sp. | reverse complement strand
CAGTCGGAACAATGGGAGCTGCCGGCGGCGGCGTATCTACGGTACGCACCGTTGGTGGTGGCTGTACAGTCCTCACCAATGGCGGAGGAGATACAACCGGTGGCTCAATCTGCTTTTCGGGCTCTGGTGGTGGCTCTTCTTCTTCAGGCGGTTCTTCTTCCTTCACATCAACCACGGTCATCTTCTCTTTGATCGACTTAACGGCATCATAAGCGAGGCCGGTCACCAAAGCGTAACCCAGGAAAGCGTGAAGCAGGATAACGATGACGATCGAAACCAAACGGTTTGAACTCATCCCTTCTTGGTCAGCATATGCCATGCGGAAACGACTCTCCTAACTTCCCATAAAAAAAGGCACACTCCGGACGCATTTATGAAGATGCAACCGAAGTCCCCCGCGATATCGAATGTTATTTTTTATATTCGATTCACCCGAGCTTTAGCTAAGGCATTACGGGCAGGCAATCCGAATTCTGCGATTAATCCGCAATTCATGAAGGGCGCTATCATATAGAGACAGTTTCTATATGAACTGAAGTTGCGCCCAAGCGCGGCACCATGAAAGGAATCCTGATGACGTCGCGATTGTTTCGCATCGGTTTTGTCACATTTTTGCTTGGTTTTGGCGGCATGGCGTCAGCCCAGCCAGCTACACCGCTGCCTGTTTCTCTGGTGGTCCAGGCGGACGGGGCAAGCTATGCCGACATAGCCGACCTGGTGGTCATATCGCCTCTAATTATCGATGCAACCATCCGAAACATAAAAAAAATCCCGCCTGAACAGAGCATAGGACTACCTGCCAATCTCCAGCGTTTGCTGATTGAAGCCGATGTATTGGCACTGATTCGCGGCCAAGGCGGGGTTACATCGCGCGTTCGATTTGTCTTGGACGCGCCGAAAGATGCAAAGGGTAACGTCCCAAAACTCAAAAAGCAGCGGCTATTTCTACTCGGCAGCAGCGTCAACGGACGACCAGGCGATATCCGCTTGGCCAGACCCAATGCTCTCATTCAATGGAGTATGGCAAATGATGCGTTGGTGAGAACCATCGCCCAAGAGGCTGTGCAAATCGACGCTCCGCAGCGCATTACTGGTATCACGAGCGCATTTTACTCTGGCGGCACAGTGCTAGGAGAAGGCGAGACGCAGATATTCCTCAAGACCGAACGAGAGCAGCCCTTGTCATTGTCGGTACTCAGTCGCCCGGGCCAAGCCAAGCGCTGGGCGGTGTCGACAGCAGAAGTCATCGACGAATCTGCAACAGCACCTGCCATGCACACGCTTTTATGGTATCGACTTGCCTGCGGCCTGCCGCGCAGTCTTTCACCAGACCAAATCGAGGGCGCAGAGAGTGACAACGCGGCGCGCGCGCAAGCCGACTACAAATTCGTCATTGATGCTCTGGGGCCCTGCGGCCGCAAACGCTAGGGTGCATTACCGAATGGCGCCGCTTCGGCCAGCACGATCGTGAACCAGTCCTTGCTGTCACTATAGTCCGCAATCGGTGTCCATCCGCCTGCACGCAACAATAAACGCAGGCTGCGAAGATCATATTTATGGCTGTTTTCAGTGTGGATTGTTTCACCAGCCGACATGGTGAACTGCTGTCCGGCCACCCCAAATTGCATGTCGCGCATCGCTTCCAGATGCATTTCAATCCGTGCCTCGATATCGTTCCACACGGCGCGGTGGGTAAATGCAATTATTGGAATGTCGCCATCCAGCTCGCGATTGATCCGCGCAAGCAGGTTCAGGTTGAACGCAGCAGTTACGCCTGCTGCATCATCATAGGCTGGTATAAGGATGTTCGTTGATTTGATCCGATCAAAGCCAATCAATAAGCGCGCGTTCTGTCCGAGTACTTCTCGCACGTGACGCAAGAAATTTACCCCGCTGCGCGGGATGAAGTTGCCGATTGTCGACCCTGGGAAGAAACCCAGGCGCTCAACCCCGTCGATCGTAGCGGGTAATACCATCGTGCCTGTGAAGTCCGCCACGACGGGAATGACAGAAAGACCGGGGAACTTGCGCTGCAGCACTGCTGCAGAATCACGCAGATATTCACCAGATATGTCGATTGGCACATAAGCAGATGGTTCGATCGCTTCGAGCAGCAAGGGCGTCTTTGTAGCGCTGCCAGCACCGAATTCGATTACCGCGCATCGCGGGCTAATCCGGTTGGCAATATCGGCACGGCACTTCTTCAAAATCGCGGTTTCCGTGCGTGTCGGATAATATTCCGGAAGTCCTGTAATCTTGTCAAACAACACCGAACCACGCTCATCATAGAGCCACCGGGCTGGTATCGCCCGGCGCGGCCCGACAAGCCCGGTCAATACATCTGCTCGAAATTGTGGATCCGCTTCAATTGTCACGGGCAAGGCGCAGACCTGTGAACTGCCAGCGTTGTTGGGGATGGAAAAAATTACGATAACTCGCGCGCACATGTCCGCGCGGTGTTGCACAACTTCCTCCCCGCAACACGAACTGGCCGCTCATGAACTTGCCGTTATATTCACCCACTGCGCCAGCGGCTGCTTGGAAACCGGGATAAGGACGAAAGGCGCTCCCGGTCCATTCCCATACATTTCCGAACAAGTTGAACCCGGGCGAGCACCGAGGCCTCACGGCAGCCGGGCCATCAAGCTGGATTCCTTGGTCAGGCACCATTGCCTGGGCCACCACCTCCCACTCGGTTTCCGTCGGCAAACGCAGCCCAGCCCAACTTGCGTAAGCATCCGCTTCATACAGGCTGATATGAGTTACAGGGTCGGCAGGACAAAGGGAGCGCAATCCGGCCAGTCCAAATGCAGACCAATGTCCTTCTGCGTCCTGTTGCCAATATAGTGGAGCAGCGATTCCTTCGCGCCCAATCCAGTTCCAACCATCTGCCAGCCAATGCCTCGGTTCGCAATATCCTCCGTCTTCCATGAACGCCATCCACTCGGCATTGGTGACGGTGCGGTCTGCAAGGGCAAATGGTTGTAAAAGCACGTCATGCCGAGGGCCTTCGCAATCAAAGCCAAAGCCATTCCCCTCATGGCCGATTGCGTAGATACCCCCTGCCCGTTCGATCCAGCCCAGCATTGGAACGCCCGCTGCGGGCGCCGCTTGCACAGCCGCCTCTGGCCAATAGGCTGGCAGCATTGGATTGAGTGAAAACAAATGCAATATATCAGTGAGCAGCAATTCCTGGTGCTGTTGCTCATGCTGAATTCCCAACTCGATGAGCGAGTGTGCACAAGCTGGCAAATCATTCCAGGCATGGTCAAGCGTCGCTTCGACATGTGCGCGATAGTCCAGGATGCAGTCGAGCGATGGCCGGCTGAGCATTCCCCGCAAAGGTCGGGCATGCCTGGCGCCCTCGGCCTCATAATAACTGTTGAACAAAAAGGCGAAATTATCATCAAAGGCCCGGTAGCCAGGGACGTGATCGCGAAGTACAAATGTTTCCAAGAACCATGTGGCATGCGCCAGATGCCACTTGGCAGGCGACGCATCCTCCATGGACTGCAATGTCGCATCGGCATCGGAAAGCGGTGCCACAAGCGCCGACGTCAAGGCGCGAGCTGCTGTAAACCGGTCTTTCAGGTCCGTGATCACCTTGATCCGCCTGGTACCCACAAGATATCGCCGCCCCGGCTAGAATTTATGAGTCGGCACAATATGAATAAATAGTCTGACAGCCGGTTGATATAGGCGATTGCCTGCGGGTTGATGCTCACGTCTTGGGAAGCTGCCACGAGAGCCCGCTCGGCACGTCGCGCAATCGCCCGTGCCATGTGCATATACCCGGCGGCTGCGCTACCTCCGGGAAGTATAAAGCTGTTCAAGGGCGGCAACTGTGCATTTGCAGCATCAATTGCACCTTCAAGCCACTCCACTTGTGAGGCGACCACCCGCAGTTCCATCGGAGAGGGTGAAAAGTCCTCGCCGGGTGTCGCAATATCGGCACCAAGGTCGAACATGTCATTCTGGATTCGACGCAGACCCTCGATTAATTCGATATCACCTCCGCATGATTGAAGCTCGCATATGGCTACGCCCAACGCGCAGTTTGCTTCATCTACCTCACCAATGGCGTGAAGCCGGCTATCCGTTTTTGAAACCCGCGAACCATCCACCAGCCCGGTCGTGCCGTCGTCACCGGTACGGGTGTATATCTTATTCAATTTCACCATGATTATTACGCCGGGATCAGCCGGACTGCGACACGAACAAGAGCACCACGATGAGTAGGACCGTGATCGCCTGCCACTTGACCCGGGCAAACATCATATTGTTTTGCACCGTCAACGATTTGGGCAGCCCATTTTCATCAACATCAGCAGGGCGCAAATTTGCAAAAGCGTGCAGGCCGCGGATCAGTGCAAATGCAACTGCCCCGGCAGCGGCAACTATCAAAAGAACCAACAAGAGTGTCATCGGGAGATTGTCCTTATACGAGGCCTATACCTCGCTGCAGCCCATTTAGGGCGTGCAGATTGAAATTCCAAGCGGAAGCGACCCTTTACGCAAATTATCAATAAGTAATCTACCATCCTCGCCTCCTGTACGCCGCACAGCGAGCGCAGGCGAATTTCTGCTCTTGGCGAGCTTTTCGCCCGATTCGTCTCGCAATAACGGATGGTGCCAGTAGAGGGGTTCGGGCAATCCAATCAGCTCCTGAAGTAAACGGTGTATCGAGGTATAAGCAAAAAGATCACGGCCGCGCACGACATGAGTGATGCCTTCGGCTGCATCGTCAACTGTTGCCGCGAGATGATAGGATGCCGGCGCATCCTTGCGCCACAGAACGACATCACCAAACAACATAGGGTCAGCGCGCTGGGACCCGGCCATCATGTCTGTCCAACCAAGTTGCCCAGCTTGTTCCACTGCCCTTTTCATGTCAATTCGCCAACTATGGGAGACCTCCTCACCTAGTTTGCGCGAGCGGCAGGTGCCGGGATACTGGGGGCCGTCAGGACCATGGGCTACAGAACGATTTTTGAGTGCCGTCGCGATGTCGCTCCTCGTGCAGCTGCACCTGTACAACAATCCCCTGCTTTTCAGTATTTCCAGCGCTGATTCGTACCTGCCGATATTGTCGGACTGGAACTGGACCGCTCCGTCCCACTGCAGTCCCAGCCATTCCATGTCCGCGATCATTGCAGCAACATGTGACGGCCTGCTGCGCGTGCCATCAATATCTTCGATGCGTAGATGAAATGTTCCGTGATGCAGTCTTGCGAAATCGTGCGCGCACATCGCCGAGAAGGCATGGCCTACGTGCAACAGTCCGTTGGGACTCGGCGCAAATCGAGTAACCGGCCCCGGCTGTTTCCCAAAATCCACAGTTGGAAAGGATACCATATTTAGTGCTCAAACCCCCTTGACGTCACACAATGTGCAAATAGGTTGGCAATTGTCAAAATGCTGTAACGCCAATAGGCTTAAACAGGTTATGACAACAGAGGGAGAAGGTCTGACTTATGTTGCACACCGGAACTTTCGAAGCAGCAGGCCGCGCGCGCCATCCGGAAAATTGTCCGGCGCTGGTGTTGAATGCCGACTACACGCCGCTCAGCTACTATCCGCTAAGTTTGTGGCCATGGCAGACCGCAATCAAGGCGGTTTTCCTCGACAAGGTCGACATCGTCTCAAGCTATGAACGCCATGTCCACAGCCCAAGCATCGATATGCGAATCCCTTCGGTCATTGCACTGCGCCAATATGTTAAGCCATCCGAATATCCGGCATTCACCCGTTTCAACCTTTTTCTGCGCGACAAGTTCGAATGCCAATATTGTGGTTCGGGAGATAATTTGACTTTCGATCATGTTGTACCACGCCGTCTGGGTGGCCGGACCAGTTGGGAAAATGTAACGACCGCCTGCCTTGCGTGTAATTTGCGCAAAGGTGGTCGCACTCCAAAACAGGCGCGCATGCAACTTAACATGGCTGCCATCAGACCGACCAGCTGGCAGCTACAAGACCGAGGGAGAGCCTTTCCGCCAAATCATCTGCATGAAACATGGCACGATTGGCTTTATTGGGATATTGAACTGGAGTCATGAGGTCGCGCACCGGCTTGCCTTTATTCCCTCTTTGTTAGGTGTTGGCGCTTTTCCCATCCGCGAACGCTTCTTACCGAGAAGGCAACCCACCACTGGACTTTAGGCCCGCATTGAAGGGAGAATTTTTCCCTGCAAATTCAAAGCCACAAGCTGTTTACGTTGCTTGGGTCGACACACCAGTTTTCTAACTTGTAATGAAACGCCGCCAGAAGCGATCGAGGTGGGCACGGCCCAAGGCAGCGTTGAGACCCCAATCTGGCACTTTTAGACCCTTTAAGCAGACAAGGGTGAAGCTTTGCGTTATTCGGTGACTGTCAGTGCTGGAACAGCCCGTGCAGCATCCTCAGGGGTGATCCCGGGCGGCGGAGCGGCCGCAATGCGCTCCTCGCCGCGCATCACCCGACCAGCGCGCTTTATTGCATCTCGCAATCGCGGATAAACCCCACAACGGCAAAGGTTGGTAATCGCTGCATCGATTTCTGCATCGGTCGGGTTGCTGCTCTTCTTCAATAGAACAGACGCCGCCATGATGATCCCGGGAATGCAAAAACCGCATTGGGGAACGTTGGAGGCAACGAAAGCCTGTTGGAGGGCATGGTTGCGATCGCGGCTGAGGCCTTCGATTGTGGTCACGAACCTTCCCTCTGCCTCGGCGATCGTAACGAGGCACGAACGGATGGCTTCGCCATCGATTTCGACCATGCAGGCACCGCAGTCTCCCGCACCGCACCCATATTT
>JBATDO010000110.1:0-8782 GCA_049663505.1 Sphingorhabdus sp. | reverse complement strand
GGCTGCAAATAGCGCAGTCCGTTACACAAGGCGCCGCCGTCCTGTTGGCTTTCGAACAGGTTGGAGGAGCCGAAAAAGCGCTTTATGCAGCACGCGACTATGTTCAGGAACGTCGTGCGTTTGGACGCACCATCGGGAGCTTTCAGGCAGTTAAGCACAAGCTTGCCGAAATGTTTACAGCCATAGAATTGGCGCGCACGCATGCATATTATGGAGCATGGGCTCTCGCGACGAATTCGAGCGAGCTTCCAAGAGCAGCGGCGGCTGCACGAGTTGCCGCCACAGATGCTTACACGTTTGCAGCCGAAGAAAGCCTGCACCTTCACGGAGGCATAGGATTTACATGGGAAATGGATTGCCATCTCCATGTTCGGCGCGCGCGCTGGCTGGGCCAAATACTTGGTTCGACGCACGTCTGGCGCGAAAAACTGGCAACTGCCCTGATCGAGGAGGCCGCCTGATGGACTTTAATGACACACCAGAAGAAGAAGCCTTTCGTTCCGAAGTGCGCAACTGGCTTGATGCAAACGCCACGCTTCGTCGCAGCCGCGAAGACAAATTCGGCGAAGGCTTGGAACAACAGGATTATTTGGATGCTGCCCGCGCCTGGCAGGCAAAAAAAGCCGCGGCTGGATATGCGGCTATCTCGACTCCCAAAGAAATGGGCGGGTTCGGCGGAACACCTGCAATGCAGATCATATACAACCAGGTGGAGGCGCGATACCTGGTGCCTGACAGGGTATTTGAAGTCAGCCTCGGCACAGCGTTGCCAACGGTCGCGATGTGGGGAACCCCGGAACAGAAGCATCAATATCTCGCCAGTGCATTTCGAGGTGATCATATCTGGTGCCAGCTATTTTCCGAGCCATCCGCAGGGTCCGATCTTGGAAACCTTCGCACCCGTGCTGTGCGCGACGGCGATGGCTGGATCCTGAATGGTCAGAAGGTATGGACGTCCGTTGCCCATTTTGCAGACTACGGCATATTATTGGCCCGCTCCGATTGGGATAAGCCCAAATCGAAAGGTCTCACCATGTTCATCATCGACATGAAAGGCGCTGGTGTCGAAGTGCGGCCTATTCGTCAGGCGAGCGACGAATATCATTTCAACGAGGTGTTCTTTAACGATGTCCGCATCCCGGACAGTGCACGACTCGGCCCTGAAAACGACGGGTGGAAAGTCATGCTGAGTACGCTGATGCAAGAACGATTCTCGCTCGGCGATAATTTTGCAGGCGATCTCTACAGCCAGATCATCGACCTTGCAAAACAGGTTGAATGGGACGGTATGCCCGCCATTTCCGACAAGCGCGTTCGCGCCGGAATCGCCGACGCCTATATTCAGCAGTTCGGCGTTGATTTAATCGTGCGCCGCGGCATGAGCGCTATTTCCAAGGGCCATAGTCCAGGTCCGGAAATGGCTGCAGTCAAGCTGATCGGTGCTCGTGCCTTTCAAACTGGTGGAGCTCTTGCAATGGAACTGGCTGGAGCCGAAGGATTGGTTGATGCAATCGATCTTGGCAGGGCATGGCGACTTCCGCAACTCCTCTGGATATCTGCACCTGGTGCCCGCATTGCCGGCGGAACAGACGAGATCATGAAAAACACGATAGCAGAACGCGTGCTTGGTCTACCGGCGGAAATCCGTTCAGACCGCGACATGCCCTTCCGGGAATTGGAATCTGGTCTCAGCACCGATATTTGAGGTCTCGGTAAGGCCTTATGTCAATCTTCCTGCGCCATCAGCGCTTCAAACCAGTGCGCGTAACGACGCACCTGCATGTGCGGCAGGGATATGCCGCCTTGCGGGGGTCGCCCAGGGAAAATAGCAGTCCTCGTTGCGCAGTCGATTAGGTTCAGAATTGTCCTTCGCGGGGCACTGCAACCTCGATTGCCCTGTGCGCCACGCCAACCGTCACCGGTGTCTTGCCAGAAAGTTCGCCATCGACCGATATTTTCAGATGTGGACGTGTATCAAGCACCATGCTCCTGCCGCGAAATTCGCGGGTCATACCATGTCGCGCTCGCAGCTTGAGGATCGTTGCAAACCAGCTCCATGCAAGCCCCCATATGCTCTTGCCAGTCACGGCCTGGATGACGATCACGCCACTGTCGACCTCCTGGCTTTCAACCAACTCGACTCCGCCATGATGGGTGCCGTTTGCGATCCGAACTTCGGTTGCCCACAGCTCTTCTGTGCGCCTGCCCTCATTCTCGATGATGAACTTGAACGGTCGGAAGCGGAAGGCACACCACAAAGCCCAGATGAGGTAACCGACCATGCCGAGATAGCGCTTGAGCTTGTGTGGCACCGTCTGGGCAATCATGGGTGAAAGGCCAATGGCAGCAGCATTAGCGAAATAGGCGCCATCAATGCGGCCAAGATCGATCCGCTTTCGTGTCCCGTTGGATATCACATCGATTGCGCTGTCGACATCTGCGGGAATCCCAAGTGTGCCGGCAAAGCTGTTTGCGGTGCCTAGCGGGACGAGCGCAAAAACCGTATCGTGACCAACGAATAGTCCTGCATTGGACGAGAGCGAACCGTCGCCTCCGCCAATGATGACCATGGGCGCTCCTGCGATTGCATGTCGGATCGCAGGTTCCATTTCCGTAGGATCGGCGATTGCGCGTGCCTCGATGAGATTGATCCCCGCTTCGATAAGTTTATCGCGGACCTCGTCGAATGCGTCGGCCCCCGTCCGGCTCATGGCGTTAACTATCAATATGGCTTGCTTGGGAAGGGCACGCACTTTCACATCGGTTGGCAAGCGGAGGCTCATTTCACAAACCTCGAATGTGAGCAGGCGCCGACGCATTCAACATGTACACCGCCCGCACTCACGCACTCCCCGTTGTGTCGTCGACTGCTTGCGAAGCCCAACTGCATCCATCGTGCGTGAAATGTTCATGACTGCCGCGTCGAAAGCCGCTGCCGTCCCAGGCTATCACCTGTAGCTCAACCCTATCGTAACGGTGGGCGTGAATCCAGTTGAAGCTCTGTAACTCGCTGTTGCGCAGCCGCGTCGAAGTTGCAGTGCCAGCTTGCATAACGAGGACAGAACCTGCGCTCTCCACCATTTTTAGCGCTGCGTGCGCATAGGTGCGATGAAAGTGGCCAGCCAATGCGATATGAACGCCTGCCTCGGCCACAGCCGGGATTGCGTCGCGGTGGCGTCCAACTGCCTCAGTTAGCTCGCCTCCTTCACCGATTGGCATAGCAAAGAGTGGATGGTGCGTTACAAGAATACGCGTCTTATTTGAAGGTACCGCAGCAAAGCGATCGCGCAACATCGCAATCTGATCAAAATTGATCCGTCCGTCCTTAATGGTAAGCGAGCGGGCAGTATTGATGCCAAGTACCGCGACTTCGTCATTCTCGAACCACGGACACAAATCCTTATCGATATAACGCTTGTAGCGATCCAACGGCTTAGCAAACCGTCGGAACACGTCGTACAGGGGAACGTCATGGTTGCCCGGAACGACTAGCAATGGGAATCCAGCACTGCGCAGCCGGTTCACATAGTTCGACGCCAGACGGAACTGGTCTACCTTTGCGCGTTGCGTCAAATCACCGCTGATGATGACAAGATCAGGCTGCTGCTGTTCAAGCCATGCCTCGGTCGCGGCCACGATAGCTGGATCATGCGCGCCAAAATGGATGTCGGAAAGATGTGCGATACGGGCCACTGTTCATAAACCACGATCTTCGACATTGGTTCATTCCGTAAGTCCTATAGGTGGATATTTTGCGGATGAACGCATTCGAGAAACGAATTCGTTTACACCTGGCTCTGATTTTCAGCCCTATCTCAGCGCCGTATTCACGTCAGTAGGCGTGCCTGTCTCGAACTCGCTATTCAACGTTTTTACAGGCGGAGTTAGTTCGCAAGGCGCCTTTGCAATTGGCTACTTTCCCCAAGACGCTCGGAACTGGTCAATTTTCACAAACAAAACATTTCAGATAACTAATCGAATAAGCTTCAATTTTGGTTCCCGCTATTCCGATGACCGCAAACGCGGCATCTTCGACCAACGGGCTGCTAAGAATGATGCTTGCGTTGCAGCAAATAATGTTGGGCCGACGCTGCCCGCCCATCTGCAACCTCTCGTTCCAGCAGCGATCGGTTTCAGTTGCTTCTTCACCGTGGCTCCTGTGGGCTTAGGCGCTACTGCACCGCGCGAATATCATAGCATCTTCAAAGACAATGAGCTGGTTTGCACAGCGCAAACGCATGGTCGAACCAGGTGCTCGCCAGCATGCCAGCTATACCGCGCCCCACCATTGAGTGGATGAAAACGCAGGACCCACCTGTGCCAAACCCGAAATAGAAGCGGTTGGCAGGGCCTATTCGAAACGTCCTTCGCCATGTCGAGCGCGATATCGATGATCAAGTCTTCCTGTCCGCCGACCTTCTTGCGCTTGCAGACTTCAGCGAGGATCGCGCGAGTGTCGACGCGCTGGGCGGTCCTGCAGCAAGCGTACAATATATTTGGCGGCATCCGTAAGCACGCAGCGATCGCAGCCATGGGTCCGGTCCATACGGTCGACAGCGGCGATGGGTACCTCAAGCGGCGCATTGCCTGCACCGGCTCCGATGCCCGCAAGTGAGGCGTCAATTCGGATCGCGCATTGTAGATCGAGCAGGCGACCCCGAGGCTAAGATTATGGTGGACGTGCACCCCATGCTGGGATCGGGTTTGAGCTATGACGAATACGCAATGCTCATCCCGACATGATCAACTTGCCCAATTTCGACATGAAGAACCGTTCGCCCCATAAGTCCAGCGACGCCACTTCTGCTGGGCGCAGAAACGGCCTGACATCGTCCTTGGCTGCGCTCCAATCAACCGAACCGATTTTGTCGGTCATTGCGGTCTTGATCCATGCAGCGTTGACCGACAGGTCAGCGTCATCCGACCATGGACCAAATTGCCGAAGTGCTGCCTCCAAATGAGGTAGGTTCGGGAAAACACCTTGCGCGACATACCAAGAGAAATCGAACCAATCCCGACCTTTCAAATATTCTCGGCACAAAAGAGCGTGAATTTTGAGTGCAAAATTGGAGGCCATGTCCTGATGCCGCACTTCGTAATCGACCGGAAAGTCGAGAAAACTAAATTCGTCCGTTGAGTGCGCAGGCGGCACCACATCGATTTCGAGTTTGATCCGCAGTTTGCGGCGTGCGTCGGTGCTCGCAAATGACAGGTTGAGTTGGTTGGCAATCGAATTGTCCTTGATCACCGCATGGCGAATGCGTGCGTCCATTTGCTCTTTGGCGACTGCTTCGGAGGCGAGACCATATTCTTCAAACGTGGAGGTCAGCGCTTTTAGATAGGGCTTCCAATCAAAGGTGGGGTCGGGCTGCAGGAGCATGAAGTCTAAATCTTCGGAGAACCTTGGCAGCTTATGGAGGATACGCAGGCTCGTGCCGCCTTGAAAGACAGCCACGTCAAAGAACTTTGCGCGCCACAGCGCATAAAGGGCAATTTCCTGAATGATCTCTTTGGTGGCATTCTCTTGTTCAATTTCATTGGCAGGTTTGTAGCTTGCCAAACGAGCTTGAATGATATCATTCATTGCCAGAAACCTTCCCTTTATGAACCTTGCGTTCTGTTTTCAGATCGGCAACCGCTTGTTCGAGTTGCGCTAGAAAATTCAGCACGGTCTTATGTTTGTAAACACCTCGCAAGGCGTGAAAATCCTTCTTGGTGCTACCCATAAGATGCTCTGCATCAATGCGCATACCGTTCTCAACCCAGCTCATGCCTTGCCATGCGAGCTTTTTATACGCGACCAAGTCCAACAGCGCGCGCAGTGGCTTGGCTACGAGCATTGCATGATCGCCGATGGTGCGTCGTTCAACACCTTCTAAGAATCCGAGTTTGTTCACGGCAAGCGGGTGAAATGAAAACCGGCCAAATTTGGGGTGATCAATCTCGCTTGATTTGCGCGTCGGGGTTACACTCACCACCGTGAATACGGCTTCAGGAATCCAGCCATGAAACGCAAGCGCGGTTTCCATTGAGATATAGCTACCGGCAACCATCGCCTGTGCCAATTGATATGGGTGAACGGGAAACTTGCGGTATTTGTCCGCCAACACATAGTTACCGCGTTTGATCTGCACCAGCGCGCCTGCTTGCATGGCACGCTTCACCAAGGCATAGCGACTGTCATCGCTGCCTCCTAAAATGCGCGCCAATTGCCGCTCGGTTAGAACCCGTTCGGCATATCCCGCCTCGATTACTTGTTCGACTAGCCTGTTCATAAAATTTCCAATACTGTCATATAGTGACAGTTATGAGAATTTTATGTTAATTTCAAGTCATGTCAGTTTTCCGGTATGGATCGCCATCGAACTTGGTAGAGATAATCAGATAAGTTCAAACAATGGCCTTTAGTGCCTTGCCTCGGCAGCGGTTCTGTTTAGCATCGCCACCTCGCTGCCAATCGCTGATCGCCTGCAACAACGGCAAACTGAAACCCCCAATCATGTGAGCAGGGCTTTCTCAAGTGCAATTGTGAGCTTGTGCCGCTTGACGGCGGAAAGCCGGTCCAGGTTGTGCTGTTTCCACAAGACGGCGGGTAAGTGCATCGCTTCCGGTATTCCGAGAAGCGCCTAGTCTGGCTCGCCGCGCTTGAAGCCAACGAGGAAATGCCGATGCGCGTCGGGCATATCGGAGACCATTGCAGTAATGATTGTCTCACGCGCGGTCTCAAGGTCAGCAAGGGTAACCGGTTCTTGCTGCATGCCAACGAAGCCCCGTGCAAACTCGTAAGCCAGCGGTTTTCGGGTCGGTGCCAGGACTTCGGCCATCGGGCGATTATGGCTGATGAGATAGACAAGAAAAGCGCGCCGCAGTTCGTCGCTTATGCCTTCGTGCGCCAACAAATCGTGCACGTCGAATAGATCGCGAGGATGCTGGCGGTCGAGTGACGCCACGACCTTGCCTGCATAAAGGTCAGCGAAGGATACCTCCTGCATTTCAGCAGAGCCGAAAGCCTCTTCGACCGTAGGCACGACGCTCATTACGACCGGATCATAGACGGTACCGCGAAGCACTGGTGTAATCTCGATCTTGATCTGCACGTCCTTGGCACGTACGATCAATTTCGTGACAATTTTCTTGTCTGCCGAACGTGACGGATGGACCTTAGAACCCGGTATGCCTTGCTCGATCCGAGCCGTGATCCCCAGCATGGCCACATCGATCGCAGCAAGCGATGTGGTGCGATCTTGGACCGGCAGATAGGTCAGGTCGATGTCCACAGACAGCCGCGCGCCGGATGAAAGATTTGGAGAATGAGAATGCGCGGCTGCGCCGTGCGATCTCTGATTTGACGCTCGATAAGCTGATCCTGCAAGAGGCTGCTCGGAGAAACTATTGAGCCCTGCGCGACGACGGCGCTGCATCGATCATATCCGCAGGGAACTGCCTGCCTCAGAGCGCCGCATTTGCCGCATTTTGAGGCAGCACCGATCGACGCAGCGTAAAGTCCCGCGCGGGGCGGATGACGAACAGGCATTGACCGAGGATATCATTGCCTTGGCGCGCCAATATGGCCGTTATGGCTATCGGCGTGTGACAGCGCTACTACGCGATGCAGGCTGGCATGTGAACCGCAAGCGGGTGGAGCGCATCTGGCGACGCGAGGGCCTGAAGGTGCCGCAGAAGCAGCCCAAGCGCGGCAGGCTCTGGCTGAACGACGGTTCGCGCATCCGGCTGCGCCCTGAGTATCCTGGCCATGTCTGGGCATACGACTTCGTCGAGGGCCGAACCCATGATGGTCGCAAGTTCCGTATCCTTGCGATCATCGACGAGGCTAGCCTGGAATGTATGGCCTTGTTGGTTGCACGCCGGATCAGAAGCGCGGACGTGCTCGCGATCCTAGCCGAGCTGTTCGTCATCCACGGCCCACCAGCGCACATACGGTCTAACAACGGCCCCGAGTTCATTGCCACCGCCGTGAAAGACTGGTTGGCACAGATCAGGGTGCAGACGCTTTACATCACGCCTGGTAGCCCGTGAGAGAATGGCTATTGTGAATCGTTCAACGGCAGCTTGCGTGAGGAGCTGCTTAATGGCGAAATCTTCTGCAGCCTTGCCGAAGCGCAAATCCTGATCGAGGCATGGCGGCGGCACTACAACACTTTACGTCCGCATAGCTCATTGGGCTATCGCCCACCCGCACCAAAGGAGAGGTAGCCTGAAGAATCTGGACAATAGGATAAGTGGACATTCTGCCTGAGAGCGGCGATCATTGCCGCGAATCAGGAGGTAGTAATGACGAAGCGTACACGCCGGAACCACTCACCGGCATTGAAGGCAAAGGTAGCATTGCCAGCGATCCAGGGGGACAGGACGCTGGCCGATTTGGCACAACTGTTCGATGTTCATCCCAACCAGATCACGAACTGGAAGGCGTAACTTATCGAAGGCATGCCATCGGTATTCGGCTCGAAAAGGACAGGAGCGTCTTCCTCGCCGACGATAGATTTGAAGACATTGCATGCAAAGATCGGCGAGCTGACGCTGGAGAATGATTTTTTAGCAGGTGCGCTCAGCAAGTCGGGCATGCTGAGCGCAAAGCGATGATCGACCGTACCCATGAGCTGGCGTTGACGCACCAAGCCAGGTTGCTGGGGCTGAGCCGAAGCAGCTTGTATTACCAGCCCTGTCCGGTGTCGCAGGCAGATCTGGATATCATGCGCAGGATCGATGCACTTCATCTCGATTATCCGTTTGCCGGCAGCCGGATGCTGCGTGACCTGTT
>JBATDO010000109.1:0-3396 GCA_049663505.1 Sphingorhabdus sp. | reverse complement strand
GCTCAAGCGCGCGCCCCAATACCACGGCGCTGGCCTTGGCTTCCTTGTCCCCTTGCGTGCCCTTCTTGATCAGGTTGGGCACCCGCTTTTCGAGGCTTTCAAGGTCGGACAGCATCAATTCCGTCTCAACGGTTTCCGCGTCAGAAATCGGATCGATCTTGTTGTCAACATGCTGGATGTCATCGTCCTCGAAACAGCGCAGCACATGGACAATGGCGTCGACTTCGCGGATGTTTCCCAGAAACTGGTTGCCCAGGCCTTCGCCTTTGGATGCTCCACGCACCAGGCCCGCAATGTCGACGAAACCGAGCTGGGTTTCGATGATCTTCTGGCTTCCACCGATCTTCGCAATCGTCTCGAGACGGGGGTCAGGGACCGCGACATTACCGATATTCGGCTCGATCGTGCAGAATGGATAATTAGCTGCTTGCGCCGCAGCCGTCTGGGTGAGCGCGTTGAACAGGGTGGATTTTCCGACATTGGGAAGTCCGACTATACCGCATTTGAAACCCATGATCATGTCCTGCTTATGTGGTTAACTCGGTCCGTCTGGTTAGCCAACCAGGCGCGGCGGCCTTAATCTTCCTGCAACCGCATTGCTACATCATTCATGAAGCGCACGTCATCACCCTTTGCGAGCCATTGCGCTTCTGCTGCCAATGCGCCAAGCAAGTCAGCGAGATCGTCGATCTCGCTTTTGTGGAAATTGCCCAGCACATAACCGGTCACACGGTCCTTGTGGCCGGGATGGCCGATTCCCAACCGAACACGCCTGAAGTCAGCCCCGACATGTTCAATGATGGAACGGATTCCGTTGTGCCCTGCAGCCCCGCCACCCGACTTGACCTTCACCTTGAATGGCGCAAGATCCAGTTCGTCATAGAACACCGTGATGTCTTGGGGTTCGAGCTTGTAGAAATCCATGGCGGCACGCACGCTGCGACCACTTTCGTTCATGAAGGTTGCCGGCTTTAAGAGGATGATCTTCTCAGATCCCAGTCTCAGTTCCTGGACCCATCCCAGGAATTTTTTCTGGGGCAGTGGAAGGTCATGTATCTCAGCCAGCGCGTCAATTGCCATGAAACCAACATTGTGCCGGTGCATGGCATAGGTCGGTCCAGGATTGCCAAGGCCTACCCATAATTGCATCACTTGAGACCCTTGTGGGAATATCCCGGGGCAGGCACTGGCCCGCCCCGAAAAGATATCGTTAAGCCTCGGCTTCGCCTTCGGTAGCCGTCGTGTCACCTTCGCTCGATTTGAGCGCAGAAGGAGCAACGATGGTCGCGATGGTGAAATCACGATCAGTGATCGCGCTCGTCGAACCGGCAGGCAGCTTGACTGCGGAAATGTGAATCGAATCACCCACGTCGAACCCGGTGACATCGACTTCGATTTCGTCGGGAATCTGGTTTACTTCACAAACCAATTCGATTTCGTGGCGCACGATGTTGAGAACACCGCCGCGCTTCAGGCCAGGTGATTTTTCCTCGTTGATGAAAACAACGGGAACCGAAACGTCAACCTTGGCATTCTTGTCGATGCGCAGGAAGTCGACGTGCAGCGGGCGATCTGTGACCGGGTGAAAAGCGACGTCCTTTGGCAAGGTAATTTCTTTCTTGCCATCAAGTTCCAGCTCAACCACGCTGTTCATGAAATGGCCGGTCATCAATAGCTTGACGAGTGCCTTTTCTTCCACATGGATTGTGACTGGATCCTTCTTGTTGCCGTATATTACGGCAGGTATCCGGTTTTGACGACGCAAATCGCGGGAGGCTCCCTTGCCAGCCCGTTCGCGCGTCTCGGCCGACAATGTCAGCTGATCGCTCATGATAAATCTCCAATAAAGTTACTTTTGCTGCCACGCCTCCAGGGATGACCACAGCAGCAAGCGCGCGCCTATATGCATGATGCACCAGAAATGCAAGGAACTTCGAAGGATCTAGGGCGTGATCAGGACAGCGCCTTGTAAAGGCTGAACAGGCTGGTCGCGATGAGAACGAAGCTCACCGCAAACAACAATCTGCGTGGTTCGATCCGTTTGGCGACCAGGGCGCCCAACGGAGCGGCGAGCAGTCCACCAAGCAGCAAACCGCCTGTGACCACTGTAAATGCCTGCAGGCCTATCGTCATGATGAATGTCATCGACACTGCAAAGGTGAGGAAGAATTCTGCTGTATTTACCGTTCCAATTGTCTTTCGCGGATCCGTGCCCTGGATGAGGAGATTGGAAGTCACAACAGGGCCCCACCCACCTCCACCCGAGGCATCCAGGAAACCGCCGATGAGACCCAGCGGCACCGTTACCTTCGGGTCGCGCGCTTTATGCTCATGCGAAAAGGTCAACGCCTTGTACAGGAGGTAAAAACCGATGCATGTGAGATATAGCATCACAAGCGGCCGCGCAGCCTCGGTATGGACACTGGCCAACAGATATGCACCCGTGCACCCACCGATTACGCCGGGGATCGCGATGCGGCTGAACAATTTCCAGTCGACATTCTTGTGCAGAATATGGCTGATGCCCGATGCTCCGGTTGTGAACATCTCGACAAGATGGACGCCTGCAGAGGCGCGGGCAGGAGCCACCCCCATCACGCTGACCAGGAGCGTGCTGCAAATGACGCCGAAAGCCATCCCGAGCGCTCCATCAATCAGCTGGGCGGCAAAGCCCACCGCGATATATGGTGCAACCGCAGCCCAGTCGATGCTTGTAACAAATTCAATCATCCAGATCTCGCAGATGCTGTGTTGGCATTTCCGGGGACATAAAGCGAAGATGGCATATTAGCCATAGTCATCAATCCCTGTTTTTTGTTGGGAGCGCCAAAGTTACGGTTTAGTACGGACGGCTGAGATATCATTTTGCATGCCACGGGTCAGAAGGTTGCCTTTAGGGTAATGCCCCATGTGCGCGGGTCTCCTGTTTGCCCTGTTATGAGGCCGGTATTGCCACCCGGCACATTCAGTGCCTCGAAATAGTCGACGTCGAAGGCATTTCGCACCCAGATATATAAATCGAAACCTGCATCCTTGCGAAAGCCGAGACGGAAGTTGTTGAGCGAATAGCCATTGATCCAGGTATAGTCTGACGGCGAGGGGTTTGACGAGAAACTGGAGCGGTAATTTCCATCAAAACCGAGGTAGACTACACCTTGCCGCCCAAGCAGTGTTGCAGGGACATTATATTCCGCACCATAGGAAAGCGTCCATGTTGAAACGCCTGGCAATCTCTGCCCGGAGATGTCGCAATTGGCTGGGCTGTTGGTGCCTGGGGCACCCGGCGCACCGATCACCGCCCCCGTGCCGCCCCCCGATAGCTCGAGCGGGCAAGGTGCATCGATGAACTTGCGATAGGTCGCGTCATTATACGCACCATTGACGTAAAGGTTGAAC
>JBATDO010000108.1:0-11616 GCA_049663505.1 Sphingorhabdus sp. | reverse complement strand
GATCATTTCACCCGCACCAGAAATAGCACCGGGACAGATGTCTGAGGCCGAGGCCGAAAAGCGGCTGACGCGAGACCGCTCGGACATATTGGCGATGATTGCCAAGGCTGACCACAGACTCCTCAGGGGCGATAACCGGGCAGCCAACGCTTATTATACTGCAGCGATTGGGCTTGCCGGGCGCACTCCCCATGCTCGACCCGACATCGTCAATGAAGTGGCGCGAGCCCGGGATGCAATTGCTTGGCTTGGTGAGCTGTTTAAACAGCACCTGTTGACTGGTCTCGACAGAGCAGGTTTTCCACCGAGCATGCAGCACCCACGTTTCCGGAAATCTCTCGACATGATGCTTGGCGCGGCTCCTCGCCCACCCGAAAATCGCCAGTATCCGCAACGACCCTTGGCTCATTATTATGCCGAAACCGACTATTTTGAATTTGCAAACACGAGCACCTATGACTGGGTTCCCCTGCTCGGAAACCATTTTGCCGAGATGAAAGCCGAAGCGCTTGCGCTCCTTTCAGACCACGGGGCGTTTACCCCTTATGTCAAGACAGACACTGCAAGGCCGCAGGTAAATCATCACGGTCTTCTGGAAAATGAAAGCTGGAGCACCCTTCACCTTTGGCAGAACGGCGCTGCTGTGGCAGCTCATGTGGAGCGCTGTCCAAAGATCTTCAACGCCGTCATGTCCCATGTGCCGTTATGCCACATTGGCCCACGGGCCCCATCGATCATGTTGTCACTCCTGCGTCCCGGCGCCCGAATTCCGCCGCACACGGGAATGCTGAACAGCAGGCTTATCTGTCACCTTCCCCTTGTCGTTCCGCCGGACTGCGGTTTTCGTGTTGGTAACAGCACAATTGAATGGCACGAAGGCAAGGTGATTGCCTTTGACGACACGGTCGAACACGAAGCCTGGAACAACAGTTCATTTGACCGATTGGTATTGATTTTCGACATTTGGCGACCTGAATTGTCGATTGAAGAACGCGAACAGATTGTGGCGATGTTTGCCGCAGTCGACAGCTATTGACCACAGGAAGGCAGGAGAGAAGATGCTGTTGAAATATCGCTGGTTGACCGGGATCGCGGTCGTCTCCCTTGTAATTGCCACACCGGCGCACGCCGATGCGAGCAAGGCACTGAAGTCGCTCGTTGACGCTTATTGGGCTGATGTGCTGAAAGAAGCACCGGTATTTGCAAGCTCGCTGGGCGTTGATACCTATGCCAACGAAGTGGGTGACTATTCCCTGGCGGCGGCCGACAGGCGGGCGTCTTCATCTGCTGCATTTCTTGAACAGCTCAAGGCAATCAATCCTGCCGATCTCGATAGAGCCAGCCGGATTGAATATGACATTCTGGCACGCACCCTGAGAGCAACAGTGAAGGCGAACGGCTTTGGCCAACGCAGCATCAATTTCACCACTTATTCCAGCTGGCACCAGCATTTCGCGGCCATTGCCGATAACCTTGCGTTCAAGAAAAAAAAGGATTTCGAAAGCTACAATAACCGTTTGAAGCAATATGCTCTCGTCAATGACCAAAATATCGAAGTCGCCAATGTCGCAATAAAAGGCAAATATACCCAGCCTTGCGTCACGCTTTCAGGTTTCGAAGGTACGATTACTGGCCTCATCACCAGTAATGCACGCCAGTCGCGCTATTTTGCACCTTATTCAGGCCGACGCCCGGAAGCAGTGAATGCAGCCGATTTCGGAGCCCTCCAGGCAGAGGCAGTCGCAACAATCGAGAACGTGATCAATCCCGCCCTCAGGAAGCAGCTCGACTGGTACGTGCAAAGCTACAAGCCAGCATGTGCAAAAGAGCCCGGTATTTCAGCGCAGCCCGGGGGGGCTGCTTATTATAATTTCCGTATTGGCGAAGAAACCACAACAGATTTGAGTGCAGATGAAATTCACCGGATTGGCCTTGCCGAAGTGGCCCGGATCCGCGCCGAGATGAGCGAGATTGCCAGCAAGGCGGGCTTTGCTAGCCGTGAGGCCTTTATTCAACATCTGCGAACAGATCCTCAATATTACGCCAAGACCCCTGAAGAACTGATGGAGAAATCAGCCCGAATTGCAAAATTGATCGATGGGAAAATGCCCTCGCTTTTTCACAAGTTACCGCGCTTACCTTATGGATTGCGAGAAATTCCCGCTGAAATTGCTGAAGGCACCACTACTGCTTATTATGGACCTGGATCGCCTGAAGTTGGCATTTCCGGAACCTATTATGTCAACACGTCAAAGCTGGACCAGCGCCCGTTCTGGGAAATCCCGGCACTCAGCATGCATGAGGCAGTGCCCGGACATCACAACCAGATCGCGCTCCAGCAGGAGCTGCCTTTATCCGATTTCCGCAAATATGGCGTTGGATTTACAGCCTTTGTCGAGGGATGGGGGCTATATTCTGAACGCCTTGGCATCGAAATGGGTTTATATGATACGCCGGCAAAGGACATGGGACGGCTATCTTATGAAATGTGGCGGGCGTGCCGCTTGGTCGTCGATACCGGTATCCATGCCAAGGGATGGTCAAAGCAAAGGGCCATCGACTTCATGACCGACAATAGTGCACTGTCGGCTGCCAACATCGAGGCAGAAGTGAACCGCTATATCAGCTGGCCGGGCCAGGCGCTCGCGTACAAGTTGGGTGAACTGAAAATTCGCGAACTACGCACCCGCGCGACCCATGAACTGGGAGCCAATTTCGACCTGGCCGCATTCCATGACATCGTGATAGGCCAAGGCGCGGTGCCGCTCGATGTCCTGGAAAACCAGGTCAATGCGTGGATTGCTGACCAGCAAAAGACCGGTTGAGCCGGGCTTATTTAGGTTCCGGCAAGGCTTCGGCGTCTGGCGAGGCTGCAGTTGAACTGTCCTTTTTGTCCAGTTCGTCTTGCAGCCTGGCCTCGCGCTCAGCGCGATCCTTTTCGAACTGCTTGACGCGTTCTTCGACTTCGGCTGCCTCTGCATCGATTCCAGCCATGCGCTTGGCACGTTCTGCTGCGATCAATCGACCAAAAACGAGGCCAGGATCCTGCGACTTCTCGGCATAAGCCTTGTCGATTTCCTTCAGACCGCAGCCGGTGAACCCGCCAGCACCAGATGGTGAGCAGCTCATCGTTCCGCTTGCACCGACATATTCATATGATTTTATGCGCTCGGAAATGGCCTGGTTTCTTGGATCATTGGGATCATTGCGAAGCGAACTCGGGATACGAAAGCGATCAGCTTCAGCCATGCGGGCGCAAACGACGATTTCGTCGCCCTGGCTTTCCGGACAGGCATCGTCACCATAAACGATCAACTGGTTTATCTTTTCGTCAGGTACCGACGGACTTTCTGCCTGCTGCGCCTGGGCCTGCATGGAAAGCGTCAGTGCGGCTGCTGCAAAAAGGGCGGTTCTAAAAACGGTCACTGTGCGATTCTCCAGATTGTCATGTGCTTCATTCGGCTCTCGATGCTGAACCAGCGATGAAAGTCATATGCGCTTCGACAAGGCTATGGCGGTGCGACATCCCAGGCGGATAGCTGCACTCATCAACGGATATGCCGGCGCGCGTTCGGCCCCCTCGGCCAAGGCAGTGGCCTTGTGCTCCTGCTCTTCGGCCTGGAACTCAGCTACCAATGCCGACAGTTCCGGGTCGCTGGCGCCAATCACTTCCAGTTGCTCACCATAATGCAGGTCTATCTCGGTCTCGATCGCAACCGTACATGCCATGGCTGCTTCCGGACCGATCGCAGCCGTTATGGCACCGAGCGCAAAACCAGCAACGTCCCAGACTGGCTGGAGTATAGTCGGTCGCACTGCGCGCTCAGCAAGCATTCGGTCAAAAGCTGACAGGTGCCGTTCTTCCTGCTCAGCCATATGGGCAATACTGCGGGCTGCAGGTGTGCGGTCGCCCATAATCGCAAGTTGCCCTGCATAAATGCGCTTTGCGCCATATTCACCCGCCTGGTTGACGCGCAGCATGGAAGCAATATCGGCGTTCTTGCCAGGTGAAATATTCAAGGGATCTTTTTGCGCCATAACAACGCTAAGATGAGCCCTGCTCCGCCCAACGACAAGAGAAAATTAAACCCTGCAAGCGAAATACCAAATAAACTCCAGGGCGCGACGTCGCACCTGATCAGCGGGGCGTTCATGATGGATCTTAAAAGGTCATCACCAGTACCCGAAATCGAGCTCGTGCATTGTGTGAGCCCTTCCCACCATCCATATTCGACACCGGCGTGAAAACCCGCGATCAGACCGCTCGTTGCAATCGCCAATGCTGAGAGCGCCACGAGCGCGTTTCGGTAGACGGGGTTGGCGACGACCAGAGCCGCCATCGCAATTGCGACAGCTGCAAAATGGGGATAGCGTTGCCACCAGCACATTTCGCAAGGAAACAGCCCTCCCAGATACTGCGCACCATAAGCACCAAGAAGAAGTGCAGCAGGCAAACCAAGCGCCAACCAATGCGCAAATCCATGCCTCAATGTCATCGCCTAGTTCTGCGCCCTACCCTTGCGCGCTGGCTTTTCGGCAAGCCGCATTGTTTTGGTGCCGAGCCGCTGTAGCGTTTCCATCGCGTAATGGAGCTGGAAGTCCTCAATCCCCTTCGTCTTCAGCTGTTCAGATGTCATGGCAAAGCGCGGATCATCGGCGATGTCTTCTTCCAGTTCCTTGCTGTCATCCTGAAGTTCATTGACCAGGTGACGGCGCAAGTCTGTTTCGCGGATCGCGATGCGCTTCTTGTAGTCGGGATCTGACAGCTGGGGCACCTGGATGTCGGGCTTGATCCCGCCTTCCTGCACCGATCGGCCTGAGGGCAGATGATAACGGGCAACGGTCAAGCGCAATCCCGTGTCGCGAGACAGCGGCAGGACATTTTGAACAGATCCCTTGCCGAAACTGCGTTCCCCCATCACCAGACCGCGATGGTGATCCTGCAGGGCGCCGGCCACGATTTCGGACGCAGAAGCCGAGCCTGCATCCACGAGTACGATGATCGGGGCGCCGCCTGTCACATCGCCTGGAACTGAACTTTCCGCCCACCAACGCTGGACGTCGCGCTTGTCGCGACCACGTTCGGAGACGATCTCTCCACTTTCAAGAAAGGCGTCGGACACTGCCACTGCCTCATCGAGAATGCCACCCGGATTTGACCGCAGATCAATCACATAGCCCAGCGGCTTGGCGCCTAGCGATTTCTTGATACTCGACACGGCAGCGACCACGTCGGCACCGGTTTCTTCAGAAAATCCGGTGATTGTTATCAGGCCAATACGGTCCTTCACTTCCCATCTGACCGGCTTCAGGTCGATGATCGCGCGGGTAACACTGACATCGAAGGGCGCATCGCGGCCAGGGCGCACAATTGTGAGCTTGATGGTCGTACCGGGTTGTCCACGCATTGCCTCGACCGCTTCATCAAGGGTACCACCATAGATCAGCTTGCCATCGAGATGCGTGATATAGTCTCCGCTCTTGATTCCTGCCTTGTCTGCAGGAGTGTCCTTGGTCGGTGCGATCACCTTGACTGCATCGTCCTCCAAGGTGACTGACAGACCGAGTCCACCATATTCCCCGTCGATCTGGGTTTGCAAGCTGCTGAAATCCGACTTGTTCAGGAACCCGCTATGCGGGTCCAGGCTCGCCAACATTCCCTGGATTGCACCTTCCATCAGCTGCTTGTCTTCGACCTTGTCGACGTAGCTTGACTTGACCTTCTTGTAGACAGCCAGAAATTCTTCAAGCTCCCGAAACTGGTCAGTTTGCGCTGCAGTTCTTTGCTGGGCACTTTGGGCCAGCAAGACGGTCGCCGGCAGCGTGACCGCCAATGCGATTGCAAAAGTAGAGTGCAGCAGCCTATTCTTCATGGCGCAAGTCCGATCCTAAGGTTTACAGGCGATTCGTATATAGCGGCCAAGGTTATGGTGAAAGCATGTTTACCACAAAAAGCGCGCTGGCCTCGATAAGCACCATCACATCAGCAAAGCCGCAATATCCATAACGCGGCCATTCTTGCGCAGTTCCACGCCAATTTCGGGCTGCTGTGCGGCAGCCTTTCCCAGTATCGCGCCCTGCGATATGATTTGATTTCTGGTTACCTTGAGGCCCGCCAGGTTGGTGATCAGACTGCTCCAGCCACTGCCATGCTCGATGATGACTATTTCTCCGTAGCTGCGATACCTTCCAGCATAGCTGACCTTCCCGGCCGCCGGGGCCCTGACCGGTGTACCTGGCGCTAGCGCGATGCGAATTCCGCGCTCGCGGTAGCCGGTAGGATTGAGCTCGTTGAAGCCGAAAATGAGTTCGCCTTGTCCAGGCAGCAGATAGGCTTTTCCTGGCGAAACCCGCTGCGCGTTGTCGTTGCGACGCAGCACCGGACCGTCAAGCGCGGCAAGTTCGGCAGCCCTCTCTGTGCTCAGACGCATTGTGTCGATACGCCCAACGATGTCACGGGCACGTTCGCCTTGCGCGATGGCCCTTTCAAATTCCACTGCAGCATCTGCCGACAGGTCACCGGCCTTGCCTCGCGCATCACCTTCCAGCTTGGCGAGCGCGGTACGCCGGCTCTTGAGTTGTGCGCGGGCCCCCCTTAGCGAATTGAGCGCAACGAGTTCCTGGGCGCGCAAGTCGTTCTGGGTCAAGATCTGCTGGCGCAACATACCCGTCCGACGCACGATTTCTGGCTGCACGGTCGCCATGACTGCCCGGAGATGGATATAGTCGCTTCGTTTTCCGGGTTGGGCGATCATGAGCGCGGTTGGGCGCCCGGTCATTTGCTGAAGAGCTGCATTTAATCGCAGCATCGGCTCGCTCTCCTCTCCGAGCTGGGCACGCTGCCTACCCTGGCGCCGGCTGATTATCGCAATCCGGGCATTCGCAGCACCGATTTGTGCCTCTGCTGCATCAATTTCCGCAGACAATACGGCCCGCTGAGCGACCAGCCGATCGGCGGTATTTGACGCATTGCTTGCCTCTTGCCGCAACAGTTCGCTGCGCCTCTCTGCGTTTGTGGCTCGAGCCTTGGCAATCATCAACGCCTGCTGCTGCACATCCAGCGTTTCCTCGTTGCTTTGCGCCAAGAGGCCGCCGGCAATTGCCAAAGGTGCAAAACCCAGACAAAGCGACATCCTCCATAACCGCATCTGCCTATCCTTCTCGGTGATAAGGATGATTGGCAATGATCGACGTGGCACGAAACAACTGCTCGGCCAACATCGCTCGGGCCATCAGGTGGGGCCAAGTCGCTTTGCCAAATGCAATGAGCTTATCTGCCCCTGCGCGCTCGGCGTCACCAAAGCCATCAGCAGGGCCAATGAGGAACCGCGTTTCACGTACCCCGTCGTCACGCCACCGTTCGAGCAGGCGCGCCAATTCGGTCGAACTGAGATGCTCGCCCTTTTCATCAAGGATAATTGTCCGGTGCGGATGGTCAGCTGAAGGTAATTCCCCGCCCTTGTCGGGCAGTTCACTATGCTTGACCGGCCAACTGATTCGTTTCAGGTAGCGGTCCACCAGATCTGCCTCGGGCGAACGACCGATCTTGCCACGCGCAATTATATGCAGGCGCATCGCCATGTGCGTGGACCCCGGCTCTTAGGCCGTTGCAACTTCGGGCGCATCGCCAAATGCCCACATGCGCTCCAGATTGTAAAAGCTGCGCACTTCGGGACGGAACAGGTGGACAATCACGTCCTCTGCATCAATCAACACCCAGTCAGCGCTCGGCAGCCCTTCGATCCGCGCATGGCGTCCGGCCTGCTTGATTCGCTCGGCAAGCTTTTGTGCCATTGCCGCGACCTGGCGCGATGACCGACCGGTCGCCACGACCATATGGTCTGCAATGTTGCTCTTTCCCTCAAGCGGGATGGAGACGACTTCTTGCGCCTGGTCATCATCGAGGGACTGGAGAATGAGGGCATGGAGCGCGTCGGGGCTCAATGTTGGTCCTTTTGCCTTGGCCTTGGGCTTGGCAGGCTGGACGGAGGCGGTGTCGATCAAGATTGCTCCTTAAAGCACGATATTGCGGGTAACGCCGTCACGCGTTCCCTGATTCGTGGTGCGTTGATACCAATATGGGTCGGCGCGGCGAATTGCGGTTGCCGATCGCGGATCAGGACGAAAGCGCATAAAGACAAGCGCTGGCGTACTCCACTTTGTCCAGTGATGACGCTGGTCCGGACGCCGGACAAACCGTCTGAACCAGGCCATTGCGGGACCCGCAACGGCAGAGGCATCATAGCCGGGTCGCGCGATAACTGCAATCGGCATCATCCGAGCAATTTCACGCCACCTTCGCCACTGATGAAATTGCAACAGATTATCTGCGCCCATGATCCATATAAACCGTGTTTTGGGATAACGAATCAATATCTTGCGCAGCGTTTCGACTGTGTAGACAGTGCCAAGGTCGAGCTCGATGGCAGTGGCCCTTATCCGGCTGCGCCGCCCTTGTTGCTTGGCCGAGGCCAGTCGGGCAGCAAGAGGGGCCATGTCCTTTCTGGGTTTCAGGGGATTGCCAGGTGACACCATCCACCAGAATTCATCAAGCTCCAGTGCCCGCATGGCGAACAAGCTGATTGACCGGTGTCCGCCATGTGCGGGGTTGAACGAACCTCCCATGAGGCCGACAGTTTTCACGTGCCTTTGCCCATCAAGGTCGCGTCTGGCCCTGGCCATGCACGAGCCACTTGTAGGTTGTCAGTCCCTCGAGCGCCACTGGTCCGCGGGCATGGAGACGTCCAGTGGCGATGCCAATCTCTGCTCCCAGCCCGAATTCGCCGCCGTCGGCAAATTGGGTCGAGGCATTGTGCATGACAATCGCGCTATCCACCTCGGACATGAAACGCGTCGCGATTTCGTTATCTTGGGTGATGATCGCATCGGTGTGCTGGGAACCATGGCGTGCGATATGTTCAACTGCCTCATCCAGCCCAGCGACCATGCGAACTGAGATCACCGAGTCGAGATACTCTGTATCCCAGTCATCTTCGTCGGCTGCCACTGTCCTTGCATCGAGTTCCATAACCATTTCATCCCCGCGCACCTCGCAACCTGCATCTATGAGGGCTGATACCAACTCTCCTGGCGCATCATAATTCTGATCAATCAATAATGTTTCGGTGGCACCACAAATCCCTGTTCGGCGCATCTTTGCATTGACTATGATATCTTTTGCCATCTTCGGATCGGCATCCTTGTGAACGAACACGTGATTAATACCATCAAGATGCGCAAGGACGGGCACACGGGCTTCTTCCTGTACCCGCGCAACAAGCGACTTGCCGCCGCGGGGAATGATCATGTCGATGGCTCCCTGCGCCCGAAGCATGGCGCCCACGGCCGCCCGGTCCTGAGTAGGCACCAACTGCACCGCGTCTGCAGGCAAGCCGGCCTCGACAATGCCTTCAACCATCGCCTGGTGGATGGCGCGATTGCTGTTTATCGCCTCGCTTCCACCCCGCAATATTACAGCGTTGCCGGAACGCAGGCCAAGCGCCGCTGCGTCAGCGGTGACATTGGGACGGCTCTCGTAAATGATACCAAGCACACCCACTGGCACGCGCACGCGTTCCATTACCAGCCCGTTTGGTTGGGTGCGCGTGTCGATCACGGCGCCCACAGGGTCTGCCAAGTCTGCAATCTGCTCTATCGAGCAGGCAATCGCCTCAAGACGGTGCCCATCCAGATGCAAGCGATCGAGCATGGCCGCGGACAGGCCTGAATTCTGAGCGGCCGACATGTCCATTGCATTGGCGGCAAGAATGGCATTGGATTGTGCGCGCAGTTTTTGTGCTGCCGATTTCAGCGCGGCGCCTTTGTGTGCGCTTGGAGTGGCTGCAAGAACACGTGCTGCAGATCGAGCACGCACGGCCATTGCGGTAATCATTGTTTGGGTGTCACTCATTATGCGATTCTTGGTAGATGCTCGCGGCGCAAAGGGGAAGGCTGTCAACGCATAAGCGCGCGATTCTGGCGCAATTTTAGCGAATCATAGCTAATATATTGTAATTTAGCGCATTTTGCGTAAATTTCAGAAGCCTGACATACCTCGAAACATCCGGGCAAATCGCGATTCCGCAAAGTTTTCCACAACTCACCGTGCGACTCCCCCGACTCGTCACGAGATTGTCCGATCTGATTCGCGTGGCGAATTAAGACCTGCTAGTCGCGCTTCACATTATAAAAACGGGGTGGGTCGTGTCGCTTAGAGCCAAAATATCCGGTTGGAAAAACCGGGTGGCTGGATGGTTTGTTGACCGTGAATTTTTCATGCGGTCCAACGGGCAAGTCCGGTTCTTGAAAATCTCTGCACTTTTGCAACGTCGGGTTGCAGGCAGTGTTGCGCTGGTAATCGGGGCATGGTTGGTGGTGACGCTGGGCATGGCCATCAACCAGTTAAGCGTCTCGTTTGAGCGCATCGCGTTGAGTGAAAAAGAAGCCAAGGTCCAGTCCGCCGAGGAGCGCGTTGCCAATTATCGCGGCTCAATTGATGAAGTGACGCAGGATCTTGAGCGCCGCCAGGCAATGCTTGAAAGCCTTGCTGATCAATATCTGGCCGAAGATGCTGTACCGGCCGGCGGTGCAAAAGCGACAGACGCCGAACAAGACAAGACGGTGAAGACGATCAGTGCACTGGTTCCGGAGGCATCGGGACTTGCACGCGTGGAAGCGCGGCAGATCCGTTTTACCGAGCACATGACGAGGGTAGCAGTTGCTCGCACGCGAAAGGCTGAAAATGCCATTCGCCAATTTGGCCTGAACCCCGAAATTCTAGCTCGCCAGGCCGATAGCGCACAGGGTGGTCCATTCATTCCCTTCTTTGGAAATGCTAAAAAGGACGTCCGCGATCCGCGTTTCACGCTCCTGGCGAGGTCATTGAACCGGATGGACGCGATGGAGCGCGCGCTTGCCGCCATCCCGACATCAATGCCTGCCGCGGTCATGATGATGTCGAGTGGCTTTGGCTTTCGCAGCGACCCATTTACCGGAAGCGGCGCCATGCACGCAGGGCTCGACTTCAAGGGCCCGATCGGAACTCCCATATTGGCTGCAGCAGACGGACGCATCACGTCGGCCGGCCCTCAGGGTGGATATGGAAATTGTATCGAAATCACCCACGACAATGGCTTGGTTACGCGTTATGCACATTTATCAGGCTATGATGTTTCACTTGGCCAGCTAGTAGGACGCGGTGTGCAGATCGGTCGCATGGGCAGCTCAGGACGCTCAACGGGCAGCCATCTGCATTTCGAGGTCCGACTTAACGGTCAGGCGATAAACCCGATCAAATTTCTGGAGGCGAATCCTGATGTTCTCGAAGTCCAAGCCATCGCAGGGCAACGTTCCGACAATTCCACAAAAAAGTAATACGAACATGCGAAATTCAGGCCACACATTTTCAATCATTGCATCTGATGTCGAGATTATCGGCAACCTCAATGCCCGGGTAGACCTGCACATCGATGGCAAAGTGCAAGGCGACGTAATTTGCGGCAATCTCGTCCAGGGTGAAGGAAGCATGATCGCTGGAAAAGTCATAGCTGTCTCTGCCCGACTGTCAGGTCAGGTCGAGGGCTCGATTGAGGTCGGCGAACTGGTCATCGAGGCCAG
>JBATDO010000107.1:0-6900 GCA_049663505.1 Sphingorhabdus sp. | reverse complement strand
GCTGGGGTAATGCACTTCGTAGTGCTGTTTGCGGTCTGTGTTGCCCTTGAACTTCAGGTACGGCGCATAGAAGGGCGCAGGCTCCACATCCAGCATCCAGCGCCAGACGGTGACGCCATTTTCGCCGATGGTGGGTTCCAGCGGCGCCTCTTCGGTTGCGGCATTGCCGAAGGACGATTGGTGAACCCAAGCCACATGCGACGGGTCAAGCAAGTTGTCAGTCATGTAAAGATAGTTGCAATCGATCGCCATCGAATCGCCGCGATTCAGGCCCCAAGCAGGATCACCCCAATGGTCAACCTGGAAGATCAGCGCAGGGTCAGCCTTTTCGGCGTCTCCCATCCAGACCCACAGCAAGCCATAGCGTTCGTGGATCGGATAGGACCGCACACAGGCGACGTGCGGGATTTTCTCTACGCCAGGAACCCGGGTACAGGTGCCGGCGCTGTCGAACGTCAGACCATGATAACCACATTCAACCGTGTCGCCCTTGATGCGACCCATCGAGAGCGGCAGCTTACGATGCGGGCAGGCGTCCTCCAGGGCCGCCACTTCCCCGTTGGTCTTCCGGTAAAGCACGATTTGTTCGCCCAGCATCTTGACTGGGAAAAGGTCCTTGCCGACCTCGTGATCCCACGCTGCGACATACCAGCTGTTGGTTAGGTACATAATGTGCTCCCGGCTTTATGTGTAGACATATTGCTAGCCTGCATTTACCGATTCAAAAAGCACTTGCTTCTGCGTTCTATTTTAGAAAAACTAAACTGTACTTCTACCGAAAGAACGACCTTGCAAAAACTTCCATCGATGCGCGCGATACAGGCCTTTGAGGCCTTTGGCCGCCTTGGCAGTGCAACGGCGGCCGCATCGGAGCTGGGTGTGACAGTCGGCGCGATCAGCCAGCAGCTTCGCAAAGCGGAGGCAGAAGTCGGGCTGCGGTTGGTCGAGCGCAAGGGCAAGTCGATTGCCCTGACGACACGCGGGCGGCACTATCATGACGACGTCAAAGCCGCGTTTGACACGCTGCGCACAGCGCAAACCAAGATCGAGCGAGCTCGGTCAGAGGCAACGCTGACGATTTCGTGTCTGCCGTCGCTGGCCTCCAAATGGATTGGCGCGCAGTTGTTCGACTGGCAATCGTCACATCCCACGGCAACAGTGCGCTTGATTGGGGACGACACCGAACCCCGCTTTGGGGCCGACGAAGTTGACTTCCGGCTGTCCTATGGTGAACTGATAACACGCTTTGATCATCGAACCGAGCTGTTCACGGATTGGGTCGTCCCGGCTTGTTCCCCGTCGCTTCTTGCCAGACTGAAGCTGCAAACGCCTGCGGATATCCTCGATGCGCCGCTTTTGGGGATCGAATGGGATCGCGCGCAGGGTGCAGCGCCTGGCTGGGGCGATTGGGCGGCGCATGTTGGCGTACCCCGCCGCAAGGCCGTGGGCGAGGTTGCCTTTTCGATGTCCAGTGCGGCGATTGATGCGGCGATCAACGGTCGGGGTTTCGTCTTGGCGCAACTTTCCATGGCAGCCGAAGATATCGCCTCCGGGCGGCTTGTCGTGCCTTTCGACATGCGACTTCAGCTGTCACAGCCTTATTCCCTGGCTTGGGACCCGGCCGCTTTGGAAAAACCATTCGGGGCAGAGTTGCGCAGCTGGATTCAGACAATCTCCCGCCGTCAAAAGGCGATTTCGGCACCGCAGGCGGGATAGCCTGCCTGCGGTTGATTGTGTCCCGGCTCAGACGCGGTGCTGAACGGTCCAGGTTGCGATATAGTCCATCAGGCCCGGGTTAAGGCAATCAGAAGGTTCCAGCCCTATCGCCTTGAGTTGGCCGCGAATTTCGTCCATTTGCGACGGATCAACGCCCGCTTCGATCACAGAGGACACAAAAGCCGCAAAGCCGGGTTGTGCCCAACCTTTTTCCTCGAACCGCTCAGGATGGATGAAATCCAGGCCCTGGAACGGGTGCGCGCGGGTCACGGGGCCATACATGTGCACGCCGCAAGCCTTGCAGGCGTGGCGCTGGATCAAAGCGGCCGGATCAACAACGGCAAGCTTGTCACCGTTTTCCAGCACCGTCACCTTGTCGTGCGGCGCCACCGCCACCACCGAAAAGATTGCCCCCTCGGGCTTCCAGCACTTCGTGCAGCCGCAGGCGTGGTTGTGGGCAATCTGGCCCTCGACACGCACGCGCACAGGTTTGTCAGTACAGGCGCAAACAAGCGTGCCACCTGTGAAATCCGGCGAGGTCGCGGCGATGCCGTTGTCCAGTGCGGGATGCAGTTTCGGTTTGGTCATGTGGTCTTTCCTCCCATTTTTCCGGATGCAACGCGCCGGTCCGGTCCCGGTATTGTGATTTCAGAAAACGACGACGGACCGGATGCTTTCGCCTGAATGCATCAGATCGAAGCCCTTGTTGATATCCTCCAGCTTGAGAATATGGGTGATCATGCTGTCGATCTCGATCTTGCCGTCCATGTACCAATCGACGATTTTCGGCACATCAGTCCGCCCACGCGCGCCACCAAAGGCGGTGCCTTTCCAGATCCGACCGGTCACCAGTTGGAAGGGCCGGGTTTCAATCACCGCACCCGCAGGCGCCACGCCGATGATGATCGACTGGCCCCAACCGCGATGGGTGCATTCCAGCGCATCGCGCATCACCTTGACGTTGCCGGTGCAATCGAACGAGTAATCCGCCCCGCCAATCTTATCAAAAGCGGTCTTGGTCAGATCGACAATCGCCTGCACAACAGAGCCGGAGGTCTCTTTCGGGTTGATGAAATGGGTCATCCCGAACTTCTCGCCCCAGGCCTTCTTGTCGTTGTTCAGATCAACGCCGATGACCATATCGGCCCCGGCCATCTTCAGGCCTTGGATAACGTTCAGACCAATACCGCCCAAGCCAAACACCACCGCCTTGGCACCGATTTCCACCTGAGCGGTATTCAGCACCGCACCAATGCCGGTGGTAACCCCGCAGCCAATATAGCAAATCTTGTCGAACGGCGCGTCATCGCGCACCTTGGCCAATGCAATCTCGGGCACAACCGTGTGGTTGGCGAAGGTTGAGCAGCCCATGTAGTGATAGATCGGGGTGCCATCTAGCATGCTAAAGCGGCTGGTGCCGTCGGGCATAAGGCCTTGACCTTGGGTGGTGCGAATGGCGGTGCACAGGTTGGTTTTGCGGCTAAGGCAGGACGGACACTCGCGGCATTCCGGCGTGTAGAGCGGGATCACATGGTCGCCGACCTTCAGCGATTTCACGCCGGGGCCGACAGCGATCACCACGCCCGCGCCTTCATGTCCCAGAATCGCCGGGAACAGACCTTCGGGATCAGCCCCCGAAAGGGTGAATTCGTCGGTGTGGCAAATGCCGGTGGCCTTGATTTCCACCAGAACCTCACCCTCTTTGGGGTCGGCGAGGTTCACCTCCATGATGACAAGCGGTTGACCAGCGGCAACAGCAACGGCGGCGCGCGTGCGCATGGGAAAATCCTTTCTATCAGGGAAGGCAAGCCGGAGTTCTTCTCCGGCCACCGTTATCGGAAGGGCACCGAGGTGATCTCAGTTGCCCAGAATGGTCGGCAGGCGCAGGCCGCGTTCATTGGCGCAGTCTATTGCCGTCTCATAACCCGCATCGGCATGGCGCCAGACGCCCGAGGCCGGATCGTTCCACAGCACCCTTTCCAGCCGTTTGGCGGCATCATCGGTGCCATCAGCCACGATAACCACGCCGGAATGCTGCGAAAAGCCCATGCCGACGCCGCCGCCGTGGTGGATCGAAACCCAAGTGGCCCCCGACGCGGTGTTGACCAGCGCGTTCAGCAGTGGCCAATCCGATACCGCGTCTGATCCGTCCTTCATGCTTTCGGTCTCGCGGTTTGGCGAGGCAACCGAGCCTGAATCCAAGTGGTCACGACCAATCACGATCGGGGCTTTCAATTCACCCGACTTGACCATCTCGTTGAACATCAGCCCGGCGCGGTGCCGATCCCCCAGCCCGATCCAGCAGATGCGGGCGGGCAGACCCTGAAACGCGATGCGGTCGGCGGCCATATCAAGCCAACGGTGCAAGTGTTCATTTTCCGGGAACAGCTTTTTCATCGCGGCATCGGTTTTATAGATATCGTCGGGATCGCCGGACAGCGCCACCCAGCGGAACGGACCAATGCCCTTGCAGAACAGGGGCCGGATATAGGCCGGCACAAAGCCGGGGAAGGCAAAGGCGTTTTCAAGCCCTTCTTCCTGCGCGACCTGCCGGATGTTGTTGCCATAATCCAGGGTCGGCACGCCCGCATTCCAGAAATCCACCATCGCCGCCACATGGATGCACATCGAGGCGCGAGCGGCCTTTTCCACCGCCTTCGGGTCGGTTTCCTGTTTGGCCCGCCATTCGGCAACGCTCCAGCCTTGCGGCAGATAGCCATGCAGCGGGTCATGGGCCGATGTCTGGTCGGTGACGATATCGGGGCGCGCGCCACCCGCTTTCATGCGGGCCACCAGATCGGGGAACACATCCGCGGCGTTGCCCAACAGGCCTACCGACTTTGCTTCGCCCTTGGCGGTCCATTCAGCGATCATCGCCAGCGCTTCGTCCAGCGTCTTTGCCTTAGCGTCGACGTAGCGCGTCCGCAGGCGGAAATCGATCCGCGTCTCGTCGCATTCAACGGCCAGGCAACAGGCCCCTGCCATCACCGCCGCCAACGGCTGGGCTCCGCCCATGCCGCCAAGGCCCCCCGTCAGGATCCATTTACCCTTGAGCGAGCCGCCAAAGTGCTGACGGCCGGCCTCGGCAAAGGTCTCGTAGGTGCCCTGCACAATGCCTTGGGTGCCGATGTAAATCCATGACCCTGCGGTCATCTGGCCATACATCATCAGGCCCTTTTTATCCAATTCGTTGAAATGGTCCCAGGTGGCCCAATGCGGCACCAGGTTGGAATTCGCGATCAAAACGCGCGGCGCGTCCTTGTGGGTGCTCACCACGGCCACCGGGCGGCCGGATTGCACCAGCAGGGTTTCGTCATCCTCAAGGTCTTTCAGCGTGGCAACGATGCGGTCGAAATCGCCCCAAGACCGCGCGGCGCGGCCAATGCCGCCGTAAACCACCAGCTCATGCGGGTTCTCGGCAACATCAGGATGAAGGTTGTTCATCAGCATCCGCATCGCGGCCTCGGTCTGCCAAGATTTCGCGGTGATTTCGGTGCCGGTGGCAGGATAGACATCGCGGCTGTTCTTGCGATCAAGCATGGAAGGCTCCTTTAGCGGTTGAGCACGCCCGAACGGGCAAGGGTGTCGAGGGATTGCAGGATTTGCGCCAGAACCGCGCGCAAAGGTGCGGCGATCTGGGCGGCATAGGTCCAAGGTGCGGCCTCGGCGGCCAGATAGGCGCGTTGGGCCAGTTCCATCTGAATGGCATGAACGCCCGTGCCGGGTTGACCATAGTGACGGGTGGTCCAGCCGCCTTTGAAGCGGCCATTCAACACCGTGTCGAACGGAGTGGCCGCAAGACAGGGCACCGAGACAGCGTCCGACACCTGCGGCGCGCAGGTCTGCCCGTCATTGGTGCCGATGGAAAACACCGGCAGCAGTCCGGGAAACAGGAAAGGGATGGTCGAGCGGATCGAATGGCAATCAAAGACGATCGCCACGCCATGCCGGGCCTTCACTCGCTCGACTTCGGCGGCAAGTGCCGCATGATAGGGCGCGTGGTATTGCGCCCGGCGTGCGGCAATCTCGTCGAGCGTTGGCTCCTGCCCTTCGCTCCAGATGTCCAGCCCATCAAAGTCCGTCGTCGGACACAGGGTGGTCGTGTTGGCGCCCGGATAAAGCGAAGCTCCTGCCGGGTCACGGTTGGCGTCAATGACATAGCGGTGAAACATCGCCTCGACGGTCGTGACCCCGGACAAAAGCCCCTGATAAAGCTGAGCAATATGCCAATCCGTATCTGACAGCCTGCGACCATGGTCACTCAACCGGGCCATCAGCGCGTCTGGCACATATGTCCCCCCGTGCGGCAGGCCGAGAATGACCGGACTGTCGCCTTGCGTGACGTTGACCAGCATCATGCAGAAAGCTCGGGCAGTGCCAAGCCACTTGCCTGCGCCAAAGCACCATTGCCAATCAGACGTGCCGCTGCGGCCAGATCGGGGGCAAGGTAGCGATCATCGCCCAACGTTGCCACATCCTGACGCAGCCGCGCCACAACGCCCTGCAGCGGCGCACTGGTGTGCAACGGCGCACGGAAGTCGATGCCTTGGGCAGCACAAATCGCCTCGACCCCAAGGATCACGTTCAGGTTTTGCACCATCTTTCCCAAACGCACGGCACCGTGTGCTGCCATGCTGACATGGTCTTCCTGATTGGCCGATGTCGGCGTGCTGTCAGTCACGCAAGGCATGGCGATGTGTTTGTTCTCGGACATCAGGGCCGCAGTCGTCACCTCGGCGATCATCAGGCCGGAGTTCAGACCGGGGCGCGGGGTCAGGAACGCAGGCAGGTTGAACGACAGTACCGGGTCCACCATCAAGGCGACGCGGCGCTGCGCAATCGCGCCGATTTCCGCCAAGGCGAGCGCGATCATGTCGGCGGCAAAGCCCACGGGTTCAGCATGGAAGTTGCCACCCGAGACGATCAGCCCGGCTCCGGTCAACACCAACGGATTGTCAGTTGCAGCGTTGGCCTCGATCTCCAGCGTATGAGCCGCTTGGCGCAATACATCCATCGCGGCCCCAGTGACCTGCGGCTGGCACCGGATGCAGTACGGGTCCTGCACGCGGGCATCGCCGACGATATGGCTTTCGCGGATCTCGGATCCCGCCAGCAGCGCCCGCATAAAGCTTGCAGCCTCGATCTGTCCCGCATGACCGCGCAGCGAATGGATTTCCGGCTGCA
>JBATDO010000106.1:0-1907 GCA_049663505.1 Sphingorhabdus sp. | reverse complement strand
GATCATTTCCTACCGGACACGGGTATTCATTCCGAAAGCAACCGCTTCATCGGTGATCAGCGCCCTGCTTCGCGTGTGAGATATGAAGTGAAAAGCTGGTACCCCGATGACAGAGGTGTAACCTCCGGGGTTACACCTCTGTTGACTCTTGGTGTAACTTGTGGGATTACACCTTCATGGAAATCGGAAGCATCCGCCACAAGGCGCTTCGCAGGTTTGCTGAAACCGGGAAGCCAGCAGGGCTGATGGAGGTTGACCGGCTCCGTCGCATGTTGGCGTTCATTGCCTCGGCAGAGAGCCTGGATGAGCTGGCGGTGCCGCCGAATTTCGGGTTTCATCCCCTCACTGGCGACAGGGAGGGATACTTTGCCATGACGGTAACCCGAAATTGGCGCCTGACATTCACAATGTTCGACGAACTCACCGTCGCTGATCTCGATCTGGAGGACTATCACTGATGGCTATCAAGCTCCATGACAGCTTCGCGATCCACCCGGGACCTTGGTTGCTCGAAGAGATCGTGAAGCCTTACAACATGAATGTGTCGAGCACCGCAGATCATCTCAAGGTTACTCGGCCTGCGTTGAGCCGCTTGCTGAATGGCAGGGCTGCGCTAACCCCGGAGATGGCGATCCGCTTCGAGAAGGCATTTGGCGTCTCTGCTGCCACCATGCTGCGGATGCAGTCCACCTATGATCTTGCGCAAGCCAAAGGCGGATTGGAGAGGATTTCTATCGAGCGCGTGCGCGAGCCTGCATAGCAGGACTCTATTGGGTCGCTGATGATCGCAGTCACGTTGGAACTCGCTCCATCGGATGTCCCGCCTGACTGACAATGCGCCTACTGGCCAAGAGGTTATGGTTTCGGACCGAGATAGGCCAATTCTGCCCCGCTAGATCGGACGGTCTCAATTCTTCGCCCCGGTCAAAGGCAAAGTCACCTTTGTTTCCCGTTCTTTCTACCTGGCCAATCAAGGCCATGGAGAAAGATGATGACCTATTCTCACTTCGACCCTGCCATGCAGAACCGCGTTGTGTGGAATGCCGGCAAAACCGTCGGCACAAAGCGGCCACTGACCCAGAAACAGATTTGGGCGATCCGGTTCTTCCTTGATCGCGAGGAGCGGCTCCGCGACCGTGCGCTGTTCGACCTGGCGATCGACAGCAAACTGCGGGGCTGCGATCTGGTGAAGCTCAAAATCGGCGACCTCGTAGCCGGATCAGAGGTCCGCGACCGCGCCATGATTATTCAGCGGACGACCGGTCGTCCCGTGCAATTCGAAATCACCGCAGACGCCCGCTCCAGCCTGGCGACATGGCTGCTGCGACGTGGCGGCACCATCGATGATTTCGTGTTCCCAAGCAGGATCCATTCCGGTCAACCGATGAGCACGCGGCAGTATGCCCGGCTCGTCGATGAATGGGTCACCGCTGTCGGATTGCGGCGTGAAGACTACGGCACCCATTCCATGCGGCGCACCAAGGCGGCCATGATCTATCGGACAACGGGAAATCTGCGTGCGGTCCAGATTCTCCTGGGACATTCCAAGATCGAGAACACGGTCCGCTATCTCGGTGTCGACGTGGAGGATGCACTTGTCCTCGCTGAGCGCATCGAAATCTGACCATCATGGCGGCCGTCGGGCAAGCTCCGATGGCCGCTTTTGGTGAAAAGCTGAGATCGCCGAACCGGCAACAAGTGGGTGGAAACCTGCCATTGCCACGTCCACCGGCGAGCTGTGATATGAACGTTGTCCCGTCATAGATGGTGATCGCGCTTTTCTAGGGGCGCCAAATGATTGTGGGTGACCCGGTTTCGCCGAGTATCTAGCCCAGCGTCCCTGCATCAAACGGGCACTGTGATAACCAGCGGACGGCGAGGATAAGCCGCCCGCTGGTGTCAAAGAC
>JBATDO010000105.1:0-12943 GCA_049663505.1 Sphingorhabdus sp. | reverse complement strand
ACCAGAGTAAGCAGCTTTTCAACATGTTCAATGGGCGTATCTGGCAAAATGCCGTGACCCAGATTAAAGATATGTGGCCGACCCGAAAAAGCGGCCAATATCCTGCTAACCGCGTCCTCCATCGCCTGGCCGCCGACAATCAATGCAAGCGGGTCAAGATTGCCTTGCACCGGCATGCCAGCGGGCAGGCAGGCATGCGCCCATGCCGGGTCAACGCTCTCATCGACGCCTATCGCATCCACACCCGTTTCGCGCGCGTAAGCAGGCAATTTGCCACCCGCACCTTTGGGAAAACCGATTATGGGCGTGTCGGGATGTCGAGCCTTGAGTGCAGAAACAATCCTGCTGGTCGGCGCAATGACCCATTGTTCGAACTGCGCCGGAGACAAGGATCCAGCCCAGCTGTCAAACAATTGTACTGCGTCAACTCCAGCTTCGATTTGCCCTGACAAATACTCCACCGTTGCCTGGACAATTTTCTCGATCAGCATCCCAAATCTCTGAGGGTCCCCGTAAGCCATGCGCCGAGCCTCGGCCTGGTCCTTGCTGCCTTGACCTGCAACCATGTAGGTAGCCACCGTCCAGGGACTTCCAGCAAAGCCAAGAAAGGTGGTTTCGAGAGGGAGCCCTGTGCGTACCTTGCGAACCGTCTCGAACACGGGGGCCAAGCGGCCAGGAACAGGCTCCAGCTTTTCAAAATCAAACCCTGACAGCGGCGGCGCAAGACGCGGCCCTTCGCCTGTCTCGAACCAGAGGTCTTGACCAAGGGCGTGCGGAATGACGAGAATGTCTGAAAACAGGATCGCGCCATCAAAGGCAAATCGCCTGATCGGCTGCAACGTTATTTCGGCTGCACAGTCGCTATCATAAGCAAGCTCCAGAAACCCGCCCTTTTCAGCTCGAAGCGCCCGGTATTCTGGAAGGTAACGCCCGGCCTGGCGCATGAGCCATATTGGCGGAACTGGTTCGTGGCCGCCCTTGAGTACATTTAGCAGTTTCTTGGACGACGGCGCGGACATGAGAGGAAATCCAATCAAAATATATATAGTTTAATAGAATGATGAGAGATGATGGGACGTGGACAAGCCGGGCTCTAAAAGCTTTTGCGCAAATTGCCAACATCGAGAAAAGCCTTGCCACGCATCAGGGTAACGATTCGCACATGTTCGTCCCCGTTATTCACAGCCTGTGGATAGTATTTTGCCCATGTGGATAGGCTGTGCCCGAATCGAGAGTTGAGATCGGGTTAGCGGGGAAGGAAATGGTCGCCAGTATTTGTCCCTTGATTTATCCCCAGCCTGCCAACAAAGCTGTGCGTCATGGGCCAACGTTTCCACCTTCACCTGCTTTCCGACTCAACCGGAGAGACACTTGAGAACATAGCCAAGGCCGCGTTGGCACAATTTGATGGTGCAGATGATGTCGTCAAGCACTTCTGGCCAATGGTTCGTTCCGAGACGCATCTTGAACGGATTTTAGTCGACGTTGCAAACAATCCAGGTCTGGTGTTGTTCACGCTGGTGAACCGCGATACCCGCCGAAAGCTCGAAAACCGTTGTCGCGCACTTGGTCTTCCCGCAGTCGCCGCACTGGATGCCGTAAGCGACGCTATGTCAAATATGCTTGGCCAGGAAGCCAAGGCGCGGCCAGGTCGACAACATGCCATGGATGCAGCCTATTTCGCCCGGGTCGAAGCAATCCAGTTCACGATTGCCCATGATGACGGCATCAACTCGCAAAACTGGGAAGCGGCAGACATTGTTTTGGCAGGGGTTTCTCGCACATCAAAAACACCGACGAGCATCTATCTCGCCAATCGAGGTTTCAAGACTGCCAATATTCCCATTGTACCTGAAGCACCCCCACCTGGGATCCTGTTTTCATTAAAGCACCCGTTGGTGGTAGGTCTGGTCACAAGCGCTGACCGATTGATCCAGGTTCGTCGCAATCGCTTGCTGTCATTAAACCAGGCACCTGACACCGACTATGTCGACGAAGAGAAGGTAAAGGCTGAAGTTGCCCACGCCCGGCGGATGTTTGCAGACAATGACTGGCCAGTGCTCGACGTGACAAGGAGGTCAATCGAGGAGACCGCGGCTGCAATTATCAACCTGTTCAACGAACGTGAGCTCAAAGAGGCGCAGCCGCTGTGAGCGTGATTCTTGCTTCGCAAAGCAGTGGTCGGCTGGCGATGCTGCGCAATGCGGGAGTAGATGTCATACCGATAGCTGCTGCGGTTGATGAAGACGCGATAAAGGCTGGCCTCGTTGCCGCCGGCGCCAAGGTGCGAGATATTGCTGATGCACTGGCTGAAGCAAAGGCAGTCAAGACCTCGCGAAAAAACCCAGACGCTCTGGTTATCGGATGTGACCAGTTACTTGTTACAGCCGATGGAGACTTGCTTAGCAAGCCGGAAAGCCCGGATGACGCGCGGGCGCATTTGCGAGCGCTATCAGCCAGTGTTCACCGCCTCGTCAGTGCCGTTGTTATCTGTGAATTGGGGTTCCCCGTCTGGCGGACTGTCGACACGGCAAAGCTTGTGATGCGCCCGCTTTCAGGTGCTTTTATAGACGATTATGTGGACCAGCACTGGGACCAAATTCAAAATTGCGTGGGTTGTTACCAGATCGAGGCCGAAGGGGCACAGCTGTTCACGTCAATTTCGGGCAGCCAATTCACAGTTATTGGGATGCCGTTGCTGCCAGTACTTGACTATTTGCGATTGAGAGGCTTGCTGAAGACATGACTCCTTATGCAGAAGTGATCGGGCATCCCATTGCCCATTCCAAATCCCCCCTCATTCATAATTTCTGGCTTTCCCAGCTGGGTCTTGCTGGCCGTTATGAAGCCGTCGACATAGCACCAGACAAGTTGGCATCCTACTTTGCCCTTCGTCGCGAAGACCCGCAGTGGCGGGGGTGCAACATCACTATTCCGCACAAGATAGCCGCTCTCGACTATGTTGCCGACCCGGGAGAAATCCGTAATTCAATTGGCGCAATCAATGTCGCTTTCAGGAACGAGACGGGTGTCATTGTAGGTACCAACAGCGATGCCGGGGGATTTTTCGGACCCATAGCCGATGTGCCGCTCGTCGGCGAAACTGCAATCGTGGTGGGATCAGGAGGTGCCGCGCGCGCAGTGCTTTTCGCACTTGCACAGGCCGACATCGGCGAAGTTGTCATAATCGCGCGCAATGGACTGCGAGCCGCTGGTTTGCTCGCCCATTTCGGGCTTAAGGGCAAGGTCGTGCCGATGGATTCAAGGTTACCCGAGGCGCGCCTGCTCGTGAATGCCAGCCCGCTGGGAATGGTTGGCCAGTCGACGCTCGATATCGATCTTTCACCGCTGCCTGAAGACGCGCTGGTCTATGACCTTGTGTATAATCCGATTGAGACCGGACTTTTGAAAGCCGCGCGAAAGCGAGGACTGGAAACCGTTGATGGCCTGGAAATGCTCATTGGCCAGGCCGCCATCGCGTTTGAACTCTTCTTTGGAGTGGAGCCGCCAAAACAGGGTGAAGATGCGCTCAGGGCAAAGCTCTTGGCATGAGCAGGCCGCTTATCATCGGACTGACGGGATCGATCGGGATGGGCAAATCGACTGTTGCATCGATGTTTGCCGATGAAGGGATAGCAATTTTTGACGCGGATGCAGTCGTGCACGAAATGCAGGGCGCCGGTGGCGAATTGGTCGACGCCATTGAGGCAGCGTTTCCAGGAACCACAGGTCCAGGCGGCGTGGACCGCAAGGCACTGGGCATCGCCGTCCTGGCTGATCGCGACAAGGTTGCCCGGCTTGAGGCCATCGTGCATCCAGCAGTGGCATCACGTCGCAATGCATTTCTCGAGACACATAAAATGGATGATCTGCTGGTTTTCGATATACCATTGCTTTTCGAAAAACAGGGTCAGGCGAATGTTGACGTAACGGTAGTCGCGTCTGCTCCCTACGCGGTGCAACGCGAAAGGGTGCTTGCGCGTCCAGGAATGACCGCAGAGCGTTTTGAACATATCCATGCCCTGCAAATGAACGATGCCGATAAGCGCGAGCGGGCGGATTTTGTCATAGATACCAGCCAAAGCCTGGCCGAAACACGCATTCAAGTGCGGAATATTGTTAAAAGCTTGCGGCAGGGCCTTGCACATCGAGACAAATGAGACGATATTCTTTTTAGAATGAGAGAAATCATCTTCGATACCGAGACCACTGGATTTGATCCCCTCACCGGGGACCGGATGGTGGAAATAGGATGCATCGAGATGCGCGGCCGGGTAATGACTGGCGAAACCTACCATGCTTATTTCAATCCAGAGCGAGCGATGCCCTCGGCGGCTGAGAACGTCCATGGCCTGTCCGACCGGTTTCTCTCCGACAAGCCGCTATTCGCCCACAAGGTTGACGAACTCATCGACTTCTTGGAAGATAGCCCGTTGGTGGCACATAATGCGAGTTTCGACTTCGGGTTTTTGAACAATGAATTGAAGCTTTGCGGGCGCCCCGCAGTGGCCCTGGACCGCATGGTGGATACGGTTGCACTGGCACGGGTGCGACATCCGGGCGCCAAGTTGTCGCTTGATGCGCTATGCACACGCTACGGAATAGATCGTAGCCACCGTGTAAAGCACGGCGCACTGCTTGATGCCGAACTGCTAGCCCAGCTTTATATTGAACTCACAGGTGGCCGCCAGATCGGCCTAGGTTTGGTTGACGAAGCCGTGGCTGCGGCCGAAGCTGCTGTGATGCTTGGAATGGCGGTGCAAACACCGCGGACATTTCGCGAGCCGCGGTCCCACGCGGCAAGCGCAGAAGAACTGGTGCGACACCGCGATTTCATCGCAAATATCAAGGACGCACTATGGCTCAACTCCGGGTCGCCACTCTAACAAGCTAAGGAGAAGAAACGATGGATATCAGGGTTTCAGGACACCAGGTCGAAACCGGCGAAGCGCTGCAAGGGCACGTCGAAAAGCGCCTCACTTCCATCGCGGACAAGTATTTCTCCAAGGCACTTTCATCACATGCTACCTTTGGTCGAGGACCCTATGATGGTTTCACCAGCGATATCGTGATGCACGTGATGCAAGGCTTGGTATTGAAAGGTCGCGGCGAGGCGAAGGATGCCCATGTTGCACTCGACCAGGCTGCAGACCGCATTGAAAAGCAACTGCGGCGTTATATGCGTCGCTTGCAGGATCGTCACAGCCAGTCTGCACATGCCTTGCGTGAGGAAGAGGCCGCTTACACCGTTTTCGACGCGGGTGATGGCGACACCGATAATCCTCCCCCTGATGCGCCTGTTATCGTTGCCGAGATGAGCGTTGATATTCCGGAATCGAATGTTTCGGATGCAGTTATGCTCATGGATTTGCGCAACACGCCTGCTCTGTTGTTTAAAAACACTGGCACTGGCAGGCATAATATGGTTTACCGCCGCGAAGATGGCACGATCGGGTGGGTTGAACCAAAATCTGCACCTTAGAATTTGGCTTTTCTCAAAACTTTCGTAAATTGATTCAATTATTTGGGGCGTGCTTCCCGGTTTCATCCCGGTTGCAGTGAAATAAATTATGATTCGGATTTCCACTAGGCTCGTCGAGGGCGCTGTTGCAGCAGACCTCGTTTGTTCGAGCAAACCAGACCTGTTGGCGCGTCTTTCGAAGATCGCTGCAGAAAATTACTCTCTCGATTCCGCAGCTGTGCTGGATGGCCTGGTGGAACGTGAGCGTCTCGGGCCAACTGGCTTTGGCGGCGGTACGGCGATTCCGCATTGCAAGGTAATTGGCATCGACATGCCCGTTGCTGTTTTTGCCCGCCTTGCAAAACCCGTCGATTATGACGCTGTCGACGACGAGCCTGTTGATCTGGTATGCGCACTTGTTTCGCCGGCTCAAGACGGCGCTTCCCATTTGCGCGCACTTGCCGAAATCTCGCGCTTATTTCGAGACGAAAAATTCCGGATGCAACTCCGGGGCGCCGCTGATGCCGACGCGCTATATGCGTTGCTCACGCTATCCGAAGAGCGTGACGCGGCCTGATGGCCGTTTGAACAGACCGTGACTGAGCCCAGGCTCGCCAGTTCAATACAAATATCGGCGTTCATCCGCTTGGCGCAAGCTGGCGGCGATTTTGCAACAATATTGCGTAAAGGTGACCCCGTGGCGGGTTCCATCTTGCTCATCGGCCTCGTGCGGGGGCAAAACCCGGTGCTTTTTGAGCGATTTCCAGCTCTTGACGGGACGTCGGCGTGGCAACAAGCTCTGACCAAAGACCAGGAAAATGAAGCGGAAATCACGGTTCGATGGAAAAAGCGAGCAGCGCATGACCCGGACCTGTGGGTGATTGAACTAGATGTCGCATCGCCAGAACGCTTGAACGGACTTTTGAATACAAGCTATTGACTTTGCTGCGCCGCACAATAAATGCGCAAACAACTGAGTAGCGAAGGTTGCGACGCGGGTTACAAATAGGGGTGCCCGGAGCAAACACGCGAGTCGGAAGCAACAAAAGACGGACCAAACCAAAATATCAAAGGTCCTTTTGCTGGTGCGGCCGCTTTAATTGCTTTTTCAATGTTGAAATTCTTTAAGGCTGCATCTGTTGCAGCTATTTCGCTTACCCTGGTATCGGCTGTGTTAACGGCTGATCCCGGTTTTGCTCTTGGGAATACCCAGAGCACAGCGCTTGGCGCTGACATGATTGTCGTTGATGTGGCGCAGATTGCTGCGGATCAAAAACAAGCCGAGTTCGCCAAAAGCGGAAAAGTCACGGCTACCCTATCCGACAATGGTGATATAGTTTTCGTTCCTGGTAATGGCGGTGCTGCGCAAATGGGTGTGCCTGCCGAAGAACTTTCAGCACAGGAGCCGGACAATATGTCGGCTTCATCGCTTGCTGAGCTCGTTCGCATGCAGGATGTCCAGGAACCGCTCGAGACTGAAGAACGGTGTCTTGCAGGTGCGGTCTACTTTGAATCCAAGGGCGAATCACTGGCAGGCCAGCTCGCTGTCGCCCGCGTTGTCATGGCGCGTTCCAAGTCTGGTCGTTTCCCAGCCTCGCTGTGCGGCGTTGTGTTCCAGAAAAGCCAGTTTTCGTTCGTTCGGGGTGGCGGTATGCCCCCAATCGCAACGAGCAGCACCCATTGGCGTAATGCCGTGGCCATCAGCAAGATTGCGCTGAACGACAGCTGGGACAGCCCGGTTGAAGGTGCGTTGTTCTTCCACGCACGGCATGTATCGCCAGGCTGGAAGCTGACCCGGATCGGGACAGTAGACAACCACGTATTCTATCGCTGAACCAAATCAGCGTCCGCATAAAAACTGAAGGCCCCGTGATTGGGGCCTTTATTTTGTTCGCGTCTTGTTCTACTGAACCTGGATGGCATCAATAGCTTTTCAAGACCCATTTACAGGGGCGGCAGCCGTCGCTCGCGGTGTATCGCGTCTGTTCCTTCGTAACCAGATCATGGTCCAACCCGAGGTCGGATTACGCAACAATCGTCGCGCCGACCTGATGGGGATCAACGTCAAGGGCGAAATCGTCATTGTCGAAATCAAGTGCGCAAGGGCGGATCTGCTTGGAGACCAGAAATGGCCGGAATATCTCGATTTTTGCGATCGATTCTTTTGGGCAGTACCTGCTGGATTCGACACCGGCCCGCTGGAACGTGAATCCTTTTTACCTGAACGAGCAGGCCTGATCATTGCGGACGCCTATGATGCCGAAATCGCCCGGCCTGCAGCGTTGGTCCCACTTGCTGCTGCCCGGCGCAAGACTGAAACACAAAGACTGGCACGTCTTGGCATGCGCAGGCTTATGGGAATTGCAGACCCCGATCCCTTGTTTGCCGAAATTGAGGCAGAATAATATAATTGGTTCACGGAGGGACGGGATGGGCGACGAACATGCTCGCTGCTGTGCCCGTCCGCTGGATATCGCGCACCGAGCCGAAAATGACCAACGCATTGGTGCTACGCGATCGGCAGCAATATGCTCCATCCGAATTTTGCAGGTCGCTCGCCACCAAATGCGGTAATCCCGATATCCTGGCCGGCCCTTCCTCTTGAGGACTCCGCTAGGTATGTGCCGAACAGGCGGTCCCAAAACGTCAGAGCGAAGCCATAATTGCTCTTCTGTTCGGCAATAACTGTGCTGTGGTGGACCAGGTGCATGTCCGGGGTCACCAAAAATTTGCGCAACCAGCGATCAGCAGTTGAAGGAAGGGCAATGTTTGAGTGGTTAAACAATGCATTGGCATTGAGCCACAGTTCAAAGGCAATCGCTACCCAGGCCGGGACCCCGAGAAGTGCGACCCATGCAGACTTGTAAAGCGTTGAAACAATGAGTTCAAAAGGATGAAATCGCAGGGCAGTGGTCGCGTCCAGATCACGATCTGCATGGTGCACAATGTGCATCCGCCACAAGAATGGAATGTGGTGCATTGCAAGGTGCTGAAACCAAACAGCAAAATCAAGCAACAGGAATGCGATCAGGAATTCAGCGCACGCCGGGAGCTCTGTGCGGTTCAGAATTCCAAAATTGTGTTGTGTGGCGAGGCTTGCAGCGACACCCACAGACACCACCAAGGCAAGGAGCCGCCCCACGCCAGCATTGAGAATGAAGAACAGTCCGTGGGTTCGCCAACGTGGGTGCCGACCCAAAGTCAAGGCGCGGCGAGGCCACAACCACTCAGCAACAATGAGCGTAGCCAGTAACAAGACGGGGATGGCAATTTGCCAGATACCAGGCCCCGCCTCGATCATCTCTTCAATCAGCCCACTGCCTTGAGCATAGGATAGTCAGTGTATCCTTCAGGGCCCGGCGTATACCAGGTCTTGAAATTATCAGGCGTCAACTCGGCTCGCGTGCGCAGGCGCTCAACCAGATCTGGATTGCTGATGAACGGCCTTCCAAAGCTGATGGCATCGGCAAGGCCAGAGGCGAGATCCTCGGTTGCGCTCTCGAGGCGATATTCCTGGTTAAGGACCAGCGGTCCCTTGAACACTTTGCGAATTTCCGGCGATATCCGGGGGACATCGCTCTTCCCGAAATCACCAAAGGGCTTTTGTTCGCGCAGTTCGAGAAACGAAATTCCTATTTCCTGCAGTGCAGCCGCTGCTGCCGTGAACAATGGTACCGGGTTGGAATCGTCAGCGCCTTGCGTTTCGCCATTGGGGGACAGCCTGACAGACACGCGGTCTGCGCCAATGGCATCGACAACTGCTTGCGTGACTTCGCGAAGCAAACGGACCCGGTTTTCGATCGATCCGCCATATTCGTCGGTGCGCAAGTTCGTGTTATCGCGCAGGAACTGGTCAATCAGATAGCCATTGGCCGCGTGGATCTGCACCCCATCGAATCCGGCTGCCATGGCATTGCGTGCGGCATGCACATAATCAGCAATAAGACGCGGAAATTCGGAAATCTCGAGTGGGCGAGCCTCGACATAGTCTTTCTTGCCTGAATAGGTATGTGCATAGCCCGGAGCCGTGGTCGCCGACGCCGAAACCGGTTTGGATCCGCCCAGAAAGTCCGGGTGGACCAGTCTGCCCATATGCCAAAGCTGCAAAATAATCCGCCCGCCGCGGGCGTGCACCGCCTCGGTCACAGGTTTCCACGCCTCAACCTGGGCATCTGACCAGATCCCTGGAGCCGATGGCCAACCAAGACCCTCCTGGCTGATCCCTGTTGCCTCGGCGATCAGAAGGCCCGCGGATGCGCGTTGAGCATAATATTGCGCCTTGAGTTCGGATTCAGGAACATGGGCAGTGCCACTGCGCCCGCGCGTCAGGGGTGCCATCAATATCCGATTCGGTGCCTCAATTGCGCCGAGCGTGATCGGATCGAAAAGACTGCTGCTCATAATATCTCCAAGAATAGGCTTTGGCTTAGAACCAAGATGCGGATAAGCGTTGCGAATTGCAACGGGGATATATGCACAAACCGAGAATCCACAACCATGGCGCCGCGCCGCTCGCATTTGCAGCTCTAGTCGCTGGCAATGTGACCATTGCCTTTGGCCCCTTGCTGGTACGCTATGCAGACAGTGGCCCGATCTCCACCGGTTTTTGGCGCCTTGCTCTTGCTGTTCCGTTCCTTGCGCTCATGGGGTATCGCGCCGGTTTCAGGATGACGTCCGCGACGATGCCGGTGATCGGCCTCACTGCTCTGGCCGGCTTCTTCTTTGGCATCGACATCATTGCCTGGCACATCGGGATATTCCAGACCAAGCTCGGTAACGCGACATTATTTGCCAATTGCGCCAGCCTGCTCCTGGTCATTTACGGCGTCGTGATCGCCCGCAAGCTTCCTGGAAAATGGCAGGTCATTTCGGTGCTGCTGGCCTTTGCCGGTGCTGCCATCCTGATGGGTCAGAGCCTCGAATTGTCGCCGCGCAACTTTGCCGGGGACCTGTTGTCTCTGGCCGCAGGTCTTGCCTACACCGTCTACCTGATCATCATGATCCGTGTGCGCGATACCACCGAGAGCTGGAGTGCGCTCGCCATGGCGAGCGTGGTTGCGGCTATAGTGTTGTTGCCAGCGGCACTTCTTGCTGGCGAACAGCTGGTGCCGACGAGCTGGTGGCCCGTCGTCCTGCTTGCATTCTCATCGCAGTTCTTCGGGCAAGGGTGTCTCACATATGCACTTCCCCATTTCAGTCCCCTGGTCATAGGCATTGCACTGCTCTTGCAGCCGGCACTTTCTGCCGCTGCCGGTTGGATTGCGTTTGGCGAATTGCTGAGCGTTATGGATATTTTTGGTGGATTGATGGTCATGGCGGCGCTGGTATTGGTGCGCAAGCAATAATGCTTTTCATGGACGATGCGTGGGCCTACATTCACGGGCATGCCAACACAAACTCTTCGCGCAGATCCGACCCTGGACGAGATCCGTATCGCACTCGCACCTGCTATTGGTCGCCATGCCGCTTTTGATGGGTGGCGGTCCGCGGCAGTTGGCGCGGCTGCAGTTGAGCTGGATATCGACGAAGATATCGCGCGACTTGCTTACAAGCATGGCCCCATGGGGATGATCGACGCCTGGATTGACAGTATCGATCTAGAGCTTGCGCGAAGGCTTCCTCCGGAAAAGCTTAAGGCCATGAAAATCCGTGAGAGGATAACCACTCTGCTTGCGACACGGCTGGAAATCATCGCACCCGATCGGGATGCCTTGCGTCGGGCAATGGCTGTCATGGCACTGCCTCAAAATCTTGTCGCGAGTGCCAGGATCGGTTGGCGTTCGGCCGACCGGATGTGGCGGCTGGCTGGCGATACCGCTAGTGATTTCAATCATTACACCAAGCGCATGACATTGTCTGCGGTCTATGCGAGCCTGCTGACGGTGTTCACCAACGACGACAGCGATAACTTTGCCGATACTCGAGCATTTCTCGACCGTCGGATCGAGGGGGTCATGCAGTTTGAAAAGGTCAAGGCGCAAGCAAAGGCACGGCGCGAATATGTGCCAAGCCTGTCGCGCTTTGTCGGCCGCTTGCGTTACCCGCCACGCTAATCACCAACACCGCATCATGTCAGACTTGATGTTATTGCGAATCGGTTGCAAGGAGGCGTGGTGCAATTAGACCAGCTACCCTTGAACGAAAAAGCCACGGTATGTTCCATTGACTGGAACGACATCCCGGCAAGCGAAGGGCATCGCTTGCGATCCTTGGGACTTGAAGAAGGGGTGGCCATAGAGGCGCTGCACAAGGGTATCTTGTTATGGCGCGACCCCATTGCGGTTCGCGTGGGACGGATGACCATTGCATTGAGGCGAAATGTCGCATCTGCAATTCGTTGCGAGGTTGCAAAGTGACCGGGACGATGCCGTTGGTAGCACTGGTTGGCAACCCCAATGCCGGCAAGAGCGCTTTGTTCAATGCGCTTACAGGTGCGCGTCAGAAAATCGCAAATTATCCAGGCGTCACCGTAGAGCGCAAAAGTGGTCGGATTACATTGTCCGATGGCAGGCCGGTCGAGTTGGTCGATCTGCCTGGCGCATACAGCCTGGCTCCTGACAGCCTGGACGAAGCCGTCACCCGAGACGTTGTACTGGGCAAACTGGAAGGGCACCGCCGGCCCGATGCCCTGGTAATCGTGGTCGATGCCGGCAATCTCGATAACCACCTGCGTTTTGCACTTGAACTTGTGGCGCTGGGATTGCCAGTGGTCGTGGCGCTCAACATGATCGATCTCGCCGAGCGGGACGGGTTGAAGCTTGATCCGGCCAGATTGTCGGCCGAGCTCGGTGTACCGGTCGTGTCGACGGTTGCGGTACGCAAACGCGGACTCGATCAGCTTGTCCAGAGCCTCGAAACACAATTGCAGTCGGCGTCGCGACATGCCGAGCCTATTGAAGAACGAACGATACTCACAGCGAGAGCGCACAGGATTGCTAGGGCAGTAATCGTGAGTGAAACCGCGACGCGGCAATGGACCCGCAGCCTCGACGGGGTGCTGCTTCATCCATGGGCAGGCCCCCTCATCCTGTTTGCCCTGCTGTTTGTCATGTTCCAGTCTGTCTTTGCCTGGTCCGAAGCGCCGATCGGCTGGATCGAGGCAGTCATTGCCGTGATTTCCAACTGGGTCAGCGGTGCCTTTGCGCCAGGATTTCTTCGGTCGCTCCTGATCGACGGCGTACTTGCAGGCGTTGGGTCTGTGATCGTGTTCCTCCCTCAAATCCTGATCCTTTTCCTGTTTATCCTTATCCTGGAATCGACAGGCTACATGACGCGTGCAGCCTTTGTCATGGACCGGATGATGGCAAGCGTGGGCCTGTCCGGGCACAGCTTCATTCCGCTTCTTTCCTCCTTTGCCTGTGCAGTTCCCGGTATCATGGCAACGCGGACGATAATGGACCAGAAGGACCGGTTGACGACGATACTGATCGCGCCACTGATGACCTGCTCTGCGAGGCTACCGGTTTACACGGTGATTATCGG
>JBATDO010000104.1:0-23965 GCA_049663505.1 Sphingorhabdus sp. | reverse complement strand
TTTCATTTCCATGATTATAAAAAGGCAGGAATCGAAGCAGCCGATCTGAAACGCTGGAGCAACACTGTGGGATGGGAAAAATTGCTGAACAGGTCTGGCACGACTTTCAAGAAGCTTCCTGAAGCGGACAAGATCGATATCGACGAGACCAAGGCAATTGCCCTGATGCTTTCCAATCCCTCGATGATCAAGCGCCCGGTAGTCGAGGGTGGCAAGACGTTATTGGTCGGATTTAACAGCGAGCTTTATGACACCGAGCAGTTTTGAACGAGGTAGTAGCGTGATGGTGAGCGCCAGTTGAACGGGGTTGTGATTGCACATTCAGGCGACATCGGAACGATCAAAGGGCAATCACGATTTTTTCGTCTTGTGCGTTCAACGACCAACATCTCGAAGACAGCGCGACTGGTTCAATATGCGGATGGAAAGCAACAGCACCACATTATTTCTATCCAGTGGACGGCAAGGCCAACAAGGATGCGGCGTGATATTACCCAGCCCCCAAGACAGCGGCGATTGATGTTACGGGCGGTGTTGCATTTTGGAAGGGCGGGAAATTCACTTGAATTTCAACGAAGTCGAGAGCCTGTCATGCAGCTGCAATGCAAGAGCTGCATAACGATGCCATGGGCTTAAAATATCTGCTAATCGCGATCATGTTGCTGCCAACCTGCGCAGTCTTGGAGAGTCACGCCATGCCTCAACCCCTAGAAGGCAAAGCCATTATCATAGCGCATCGCGGTGCATCAGGCGAACGTCCCGAGCACACCCTGGCGGGCTACGCGCTCGCAATTGAACAGGGTGCTGACTTCATCGAACCTGACCTCGTTCTCACCAAAGACGGAGTGCTTGTTGCCCGTCACGAAAATGAAATTTCGGAAACCACTGATGTCTCGTTGAAACCGGAATTTTTTGACCGCAAGACCACAAAGACCATTGATGGCATAAAGATCACGGGATGGTTCACCGAAGACTTTACGCTTGCAGAGCTTAAAACGCTTCGCGCCAAGGAGCGCCTGCCGCTGCTGCGCAAGGCCAATACTGAATATGACGGCAGGTTTGAAGTGCCAACGTTTGAAGAGATATTGGAGTTGGCGCAGGTCAAGGGCGCACAAGTGGGTCGGCGCATCGGGATATATCCTGAGACAAAGCATCCCAGCTATTTTTCTGCCATCGGATTGCCACATGAAGCTCCATTGCTGGCGCTGCTGGACCGTCATGGTTTTTCCCAAAAGTCGGACCCCATATTCATCCAGAGCTTTGAAATCGCGAACCTGAAAACGCTACGATCAAAGACCCGCCTTCGCCTCATCCAGTTGATGGACGCCGAGGGAGGCCCTGCGGATTTACCGGGAACGCTTTATGCCGACATGGCGACACCGTCTGGACTAAGCGAAATAGCCGCATATGCTGATGGCATTGGCCCAAACAAGTCGATGGTCATCGCGCGCAACATCCTGGGAGCTCTGGCAAGCCCAACCAGCCTTGTCGTCGATGCCCATGCGCTCGGTCTTGCAGTCCACCCATGGACCTTTCGTCGCGAAAACTTTTTCCTGCCACTTGGGCAGAAATCCGGGCTAAATCCAATGGCGTTCGGCGACATGGAAAGCGAGGTCGCCGCATTTCTCGAGGCAGGGGTGGACGGACTGTTCAGTGACAATCCAGCACAGGCAGTCGCGGCTCGCTCGGGAATTCGGCGCTAGTCAACGGCCTCGGTACCTGCACGGAACGACGGGTATATTGCAGGAAACGGGATCGTCAAAGGCGGCCATCGTGCCAGTGAAATATCTCTTCAAGAGGCTTTCCAAAGACTTGTGCAATACGAAACGCGACTTCCAGCGACGGCGAATAGCGCCCTTGTTCGATCGCAGCTATTGTTTGACGAGTGACACCGACCTTTTCGCCAAGGGCGGCCTGGTTCATCTCGCCCGAGAGGAAGCGCAATGTCTTGATGTCATTGCTGAAAGGAAGTCGTGTCACGGCTCAATGTCCTCGCCGGTAAAGATAGATTTGCGATCCAATGCGCACCAGTTCGGCCAGCACCACTGTCCCGAGCAAGAGGTTCAACTGGATCGCCTGTGCGGTACCATAAAAAACCATCGCAATGTTGATCCAGATGCCAATCACCAACGGATAATAAGCCAGGTGGGTTCCACGGACATGGATAGACCTGTCCCGCTCATCCTCTTTCATTGTGGCCTCGCTGGGACTTCGGATCGCCAAAAATGCAGAGGCAATGGTCATGATGACAATGATGGCAAGACAGAGCACAAAAAGCATTCCCCCAGCGGCCCAAATCGAAGCCGGAGTGGTCGCCAACGACCACGGATAGCTGGAGAAATACCATCCAAAGGTAATGACCATGGTCGAGAACGTGACCCAGTGCATCTTTTCGCGAAACGACATCGTTGAAACTCCATTGTCTAAATATTCATACATTATGTTATATATATTTAACATTGAGTCAATAATAAATAACATTTGCACTCTTCTTGCTTTTGCAAAGGCGGTTTAGTCGCTAAGCCCCCGCCCCATGTCCACACGCCCCCAAACACTCACCTTTGACACCTCTACCAGTCGCGCGAACCCGACGCCTTCGCCTATGAAACGGCTTACCGTTCCGCGGATTCGCCAGCGCAAGGGCGCAGAGCCGCTGGTCATGCTGACTGCATATACTGTCCGCATGGCACAGCTTCTGGATCCGCATTGTGACATGCTGCTCGTCGGTGATTCGCTAGGCCAGGTCATTTATGGCTTGCCGCATACGGTCGCGGTGACGATGGAGATGATGGCAGCGCATGGCGCAGCCGTTGTTCGAGGTAGCTACCATGCAGCAGTCATCGTCGACATGCCCTTTGGCTCTTATGAGGCCTCTGCTGAACAAGCTTTCGTGAACGCCTCCCGGCTACTGAAAGAAACCGGAGCAGCCGCGGTAAAAATGGAGGGGGGCAAAGTACTCGCACCAACTGTCGAATTTCTGACCTCGCGGGGTATTCCAGTCATGGCGCATGTCGGCCTGACACCCCAGGCCGTCAACATCTTGGGCGGATATGGGGTTCGCGGAAAAAGCGCTGAGGAGGCAAAATCCATTGTCGAAGACGCGGTGGCCATGTCAGATGCAGGCGCCTTTGCAATGGTCATCGAAGGCGTGCTGGAGCCGATCGCCATTGAAATCACCAACAAGATTGCCTGCCCCACCATCGGCATCGGGGCATCAGCACAATGCGACGGACAGGTACTCGTCACTGAAGACATGCTGGGCTTGTTCGAGCGCACCCCCAAGTTCGTCAAGCGGTTCGGTGCGATGCAGGGAATGGTTGAGGAGTCGGTCAGGCAATATGCCGAACAGGTTCGCAACCGACAATTCCCGGGCCCGGAACAACTCTACCAACCAGAATGAAGCAGGGCTGGCCTATCGCGCCGAGTCCGGCTAAGGACGGCCTCACCTATCTACACATTATCCCATTGCGGAGGCCCTTTTGGCTTTAACACCGACTGACAAACGCGCAGGTAGCGACGAGGCTTTCTTGCGCGAAGTGGACGATGCAGTCCGCGCAAGTGACCTGACAAATTTCTGGACGCGCTATGGTCGCTGGTTGCTGGTTGCCCTGGTTGCTGGTCTCTTGGCCTTTGGTGGCTGGATCGTTTACCAGAACCGTCTGCAGGCAGCCGCTGACCTGCAAGGTGAACAATTCATCGATGCGATGGACAAGTTGCGCGCAGGTGACGAGAAGGGTGCCCGGCTAAAGCTGAGCAAGCTCGCCAATGCAGAGCAGCCAGGATACCGCGCCATGGCGCAACTGGTTGAAGCCAATCTCCTTGGCGAGGACGGCGAAACAAAGAAAGCGATTGCAATCTACGCAAAGGTTGCAGCCGACGATAGCCTGCCGCAGCCGCTGCGTGACTTGGCCTTGATCCGCCGGACCAGTGCCGAGTTCGATTCGCTCCCGGCCCAGGCAGTTATTGACCGTCTTAAACCGCTCGCAAAGGCGGGGAACCCATGGTTTGGATCCGCTGGGGAACTGACAGCAATTTCCTACATGAAATTGGGAAAGGACAATATGGCTGGCCCAATTTTTGCCCAGATTGCCAAGCAAGATGGCTTACCGCAGAGCTTGCGCAGCCGTGCGCAGCAAATGGCTGGCGCGCTGGGTGTTGATGCTGTTCAGGTTGATGAAAAGCGCAATGCCGCATCAAGGGCGGCAACGACAGACGCCAAGGGAGAGTGACCGAGTGAAAGTAGCTACAAGAACATTGCTGGCATTGGCCCTGTCTACAACGCTGGCCGGTTGCGCAGTTCTCGACAGCGTACGCGGTGATGCTGGCAAGAAGGGCAATACGCCGACCGTTGGCAAACGTGTCGACATATTGGGCACCGAACGCGACATGGAAGTCGACCCTGCGCTTGCCAATGTCGCAGTCATCCTGCCCGCGCCTGTAACCAATGATGCATGGGCACAGCCCGGCGGCAATGCTGCAAAGTCACCTGGCCATGTGGAACTCGGGCAGGCCCTTACACGTGTTTGGAGCGCGAACGTCACAGGCGCCAACCCGCGCGCCCGACTTGCGGCAAGTCCAGTGGTCAGCGACGGACGACTTTACGTGGTTGACACAACCGCTCGCGTCACCGCGTTTGATGCAAATAGCGGCGCCCAGCTTTGGTCGAACGCGATGGATGTCGACGACGATGGCAAGGCATCACGCTATGGCGGTGGAGTCAGTGCATCCGGGAACATGGTGTTTGCAACCAACGGCGTGGGCGATGTTGCGGCACTGTCCGCCGACACGGGTACACTCGTCTGGAAAAAACGGCCTGCCGGACCGCTGCGAGGTGCTCCCACGCTGTCGAACGGCAATGTATATGTGATGACGCAGGACAACCAGATATACGCGCTGCGCCAGGATGACGGTGAAGCGCAGTGGAATGAAGCTGGTCCAGTAGCATCGTCGGGCATTTTTGGCGTTGGCGCTCCAGCAGCTGCACAAGGAACGGTGATTGCAGGCTATTCAAGCGGTGAGCTTGCCGCCTATCGGTACGAGAATGGGCGCAGCCTTTGGACTGACACGCTCTCGCGCACGGCGATGTCCACGTCTGTGTCTACACTCACAGACATCGACGCCGACCCGGTGATTGATCGTGGCCGCGTATTCGCGCTCGGCAAGGGCGGACGGATGGCATCTTATGAACTGGTCAGTGGACAGCGCATCTGGGAAATCAACATCGCCGGCATTTCCACACCGGTCACCTCTGGTGAATGGGTCTTCGTGATGACTGACGAGGCCCGACTGCTCGGCATTGCCAGGTCGAGCGGCAAGATCCGGTGGATTTCCAAGTTGCAGCGTTATGACAACGAGAAAAAGAAAAAGGGTCCGATCAGCTGGTACGGACCGATACTGGCCGGTGGCCGTCTCATCGTTGCCAATTCGCGAGGGAGCATATGGGCAGTCTCACCAAGCGAAGGCACCGCAAGTCCCTTGGTGGATTTGAAGGAATCGGTTTCGCTTGCTCCAATCGTTGCCAATAACACGTTATATATTCTCGACGACAGCGGCCGTGTTTCGGCCTTTCGCGGGTAACATCAGAAGGGAAGTGCCGGCATGTTGCCGACGGTAGCCATTATCGGTCGGCCCAATGTCGGCAAGTCCACTTTGTTCAACCGCCTGGTTGGCAAGAAGCTAGCGCTTGTGGATGACACTCCCGGCGTGACGCGTGACCGTCGCGAGGGCGAGGGCAGGTTGTTCGATCTGGAATTCACCGTGGTCGACACCGCCGGCTACGAGGATGAGGACCCGGACACCCTTCCCGGTCGCATGCGCATGCAAACCGAGGCAGCAATTGCCGGCGCACAAGTCGCGTTGTTCCTGATCGATGGACGTGTGGGCGTGACGCCCCTGGATGAAGAAATTGGCCGATGGTTGCGCTCAAGCAACACGCCGGTTGTTCTCGCGGTCAACAAGGCCGAAGGCAAACAGGCAGACAACGGCATCCTGGAGAGCTATGCGCTCGGCTTTGGCGAACCCATCGCGATAAGCGGCGAACACGGTGAAGGCATGGCCGACCTGTTCCAGGCGCTTCTCCCGCATATCGATGGCGGCGCGTTCGAAGTTGTTGATCCCGAAGCACCAGACGCAATATTGAAACTGGCAATTGTAGGCCGTCCCAATGCAGGGAAATCGACACTGATCAACAAGTTGCTTGGTGAAAATCGCCTGATCACCGGGCCCGAGGCAGGTATAACGCGCGACAGCATCTCGGTTGAATGGGTCTGGCACGATCCAAATCCAAAACAAGGCGAGCCGGATGAAGAAGGCAATATACCGCCACTTCAGACCGATCGCCGGGTTCGGCTGATTGACACAGCGGGCATGCGCAAGCGCGCAAAGGTACAGGATAAGCTTGAAAAGCTGTCGGTTGCGGATGCGCGCCACGCAATAGACTTTGCCGAGGTCGTCGTGTTGCTTCTCGATGCAACCAAGGGCCTGGAGGTCCAGGACCTCAAGATTGCCGACCACGTCATCCAGGAAGGGCGCGCGCTGGTCATAGCCATCAATAAATGGGACATTGCCGAAAATGGCAGCAGCCTGTTCAGCGGCATCCGCGCCGCCCTCGAGGACGGCCTGTCGCAGTTGAAGGGCGTGCCGATGATTGCCGTGTCAGCGGCAACCGGCAAGGGGCTGGACCAACTGCTCGCGGCAGCCTTTGATGCGCGCGATGCATGGAGCAAGCGCGTTCCAACTGGAATTCTGAACAGGTGGTTTGAAGAAGCGATCTCGGCCAACCCTCCTCCGGCGCCTGGTGGTAAGAGGATCAAGCTGCGCTACATGACGCAGGCACGCAACAGGCCACCCACCTTTGTCATTTTCGGCAATCGGACCGACGAAATACCGGCAAGCTATGCCCGGTATCTGCTCAATGGCATCCGCCGCGACCTTGACTTTGGGGCAGTGCCAGTTCGGATCAATTTTCGGTCGTCCAAGAACCCGTTTGCGGACAAGGATTAAGCCGTTTTCGGCTTGGCTCGTCAACGCTCTGTTTACCTTTGGTGGTGTAAAGATATCCGACAGGGACGAATTGTCTTCGTCTACGGAGTAGCTTGCGTTGAACCACCAACCAGATGATCTGATTGACTGGAAGACCTTCACCGAGACCCGCAACTTGCTGGGTGCCGGTTTCGTTCGCATACTTGGCTACTTTCGTGAGGATGGCACCAAGTCTGTTGCTGCCATTGAGCAGGCTATGCGCATGAAGGATTCCAGTCAGCTGGTCATGCCCGCACACACGCTCAAAGGCGAATCATGGCAGTTTGGCGCAGATAAGCTCGCGATGCTGGCCGAGGAAATCGAAGTCGCGTCGCGACATTATGTCGAGATACAGCAGGATCCCTCCGAACTGGTCGAAAAGGTCGTTCAGCTCCGGCCAATTTTCGAAGCGACGCTTGCGGCGCTAGAAACCGAGGCAAGTCCGCTCGTTGAACGCCGGCCGACATCGACGAGCCAACGTAACGCGCTTGGCGGGATGAACTACGGCAGCATGTAGGGGCACCTCGTGCCAGCCTATTCCTCGGCTGGTTTTGACTGCAACTGGATATAATTTTCCATTCCCATGCGCGCGATCATCTCGAATTGGGTTTCGAGGACGTCGACATGTTCTTCCTCGTTCGCCAGGATATGCGCAAACAAGTCGCGACTGACGAAGTCGCGTACGCTCTCGCAATGCGCGATTGCGTCTTTCAGTTGCGGTAAGGCCTCGTGTTCCAGCTCGAGATCTGCCGTCAATATTTCCTCGACCGTCTCGCCGATGCGCAATCGACCGAGTAACTGGAAGTTGGGAAGTCCGCCTAAAAAAAGAATGCGCTCAGCAAGCCTGTCGGCGTGCTTCATCTCGTCAATCGACTCGTGCCGTTCGAAATGGGCAAGCTTGGCGACCCCCCAATTATCGAGCATTCGGTAATGCAGCCAATATTGGTTGACCGCAGTCAACTCGTTTTTGAGTGCCTCGTTCAGAAATTCGATGACTTTGCTGTCGCCCTTCATCTCGCGTCTCCTCCTGGCTGCGATGTTGAATATTACCGGCAAACCGGCGCGAATGGAAGCCTGTCGGCTTTTTCAGGTTTTTCGGAAATGTCGGCATCTTGGCGCGCGAGTTGATTACGCCGCGTAAGGTCCTGCGCTGATGATATTACGTGCAAAAGAAAGACACTGGCCGCATTTGGGCTTGCGACCCAGCCGCGCATACACGTCGTTGGGCTTCTCTGATCCGCAGCGAACAGCAGCGCGCAGGTCCTTTTCGCGGATAGCATTGCAAACACAAACAACCATGATTCGCTCCTGACACAAGAACGCTACCGTTAATGCGAATTGATTGCAATAACTTTGTATATGCTTGGTTTCGATCGTCCGGGCGCTTTGAATTGGGGCCGCGCCAAGTGCCGACGAGCGGTCATCCCTGCCCTGAACCTTGCGTCCGGCGGAAAGGCTGGAGCTTTCCGCGCGCCAGGCTGCGCCAAAGCCATTCCAGTGGTCCATATCGATAACGCTTAAGCCATGGAGCCGACCAAAGGAGCATCACGGTCCACGCCACAACGACCACGAGCCACAATTCAATCCGGCTCACATGTCCGTACAGCCCCAGCCCATATCCATAAAATACCGTCGTCATGACGAGGCTCGTGCCCAGATAGTTGGAGAAAGCGACCTGACCTGCCGCTGCAACGCGCTGAATGAATGCGCTTCCAGCCAGTCGCCCTGTTGCAAGGATGAGGACTGCGGCATATCCGATCGTCAGCATCAGCCGTGGAATGGCAGACCAGGCCATTGAAACGGCAAGCGCGGTAATGACATCATATCCACTCATGACAATCCAGGCACACAGCAGAACGCTTAGCAGTAGGCCGCATGGTACAAGTCGCTTGATCCACCGCGCATAGTCGGCCTTTGCCCAGGCCCCTTGCAGAAAGCCGTTTTTCTGAAGTGCCATTCCAAGCAACATCATTGGCAAGGTTTCGCCAACTGATTGCAGGACCGATCCGAACGGGGAAAGGTTATCGTTCCATTTCATGGCGACAATCTCGCTCCATGTGCCACGATGCAGCGCCAAGTCGCCAGCGACATTCGTTGCAAAGCCTGGGCCGTTTATTATGTCGCTATATTGCCCGGCCAAGGCCGCGCTCGCCCCTGGCGCGGTTGCCAGGACTTGCAGCACCTGCAATCCACCAAACTGGAGTCCCCAAAACACCATCCCCAAGCTATAAATGACGAGTGCCCATTTGATCAGCCGGTGAGGTTCCCAGTCACGAAACAGGAATGCGACTGAACCTACACATGCATAGACAAACAAGATGTCACCCCACCAGATGAGGAAATAATGACCCAGCCCAAATATCCCGAGCCATGCCATGCGCGAATAATGCACTTTAAGGGCGTTCTCGCCGGCAGCGCTTGCCCGGGTAAGGATCAGCATCATGCTGGCGCCGAAGAGCAGCGAGAAAAGGCCACGCATCTTGCCGTCGACAAGCACGAAGGAGAGTATCCAGGCGGCCCGGTCGCCGAGGGTCTCCCCGCCATATGCTAGCGGAGTGATATACGCCCATTCCGGCATCGAGAAGGCAATGATATTCATCGCCAGGATACCCATCACTGCAAAACCGCGAAGCGCATCAAGCGTCACGATTCGGTCTGTCATGTCGCCTGCCCGGTGCATCTGACCTCCATTCAATATTATCGCCGATAGAGGCACCTGCAATGGACGTCCAGCTTGCTGCTATTGTTTCTTATTGACATTAGTGTAGGTAGAAAATATCCTGAATCGCAACAGGAACGACGGATTCGCATTAAATGACCATGCTCCATTTCTCTCACCCCAGCCGTCCAGCCACCGAATTTCGGCCATTCAAGGCGTGGCACCATTTTCGCAAGTTGATCGCTGACAAGGAAGATACCGAACAGGTGTTCCACATCATTGCAGCGTTGCGGGGTCGAAGGTTCAAACAGGTCGCGCGCAATTTCTGGGAAACGCCCAACGGCAGGCAGATGCTGGAGAGCAATATGCGCCTTGTCGACATGCTTGATGATCATGCCAGCATCAAGAAATTGCCCCAAGGCACAGTGGGTCGGGCCTATGTCGATTTCATGGAACGCGAAGGTCTCAGTGCGGCGGGCCTCGAGGCAGAATATGCCCAGTTTCAAAATGTAGGCGATGTTTATGACGATGTGCTTGACCGATATGGCGACCGCCTGCGTGATACACATGACATGCATCATATCCTGACCGGTTACGGTCGTGACGCTCTGGGCGAACAATGCGTTTTGGCATTTACCTATGCGCAGAATCGCAATCTCGGCGTTGGCTTCATCGCTTATGCCGGGGGGCTCGAATTGAAGAACCGGGTTGCTCCTTCAGCACCTATAATGAAGGCGGTTCACGAAGGTTATCGCATCGGCAACGCTGCAAAAAATATCGTCCATGAAGATATCGCGGCCTTGTTGATTGAACCGCTGGCAGACGCACGTAAGCGCTTGGGCATCACTGAACCAGTTGCCTACAAGGCGGCGCATGATGCAATGCGTTTGGGTGGGGTCGATCCCTACAATCTGCTGGCCGCTGCTGCCTAGGTGTCAATTGTTGCGGTACGAAAAAATGATTGCCATTCAACGCCATTTTGCCCAATATTCGCATGGGTCGCCCCGGTAACGCGGCGTAAACGTCCATAAGGGACCGCGTCGCACCAAGTGTAAAAGGTGCGCCCATGCCCGACCGTTTCATTGATGTCCGCTATGCGGCGAACTGGAAAAACCATCACGAAAATGTGAACGTGCCGGTGGCAAAAATAGTCACCGTCCACAACGAAACTCCAGCATCTGCATCAATGGCCGGAATGAAGGCAACTGCGGCGCGATTGCAGAGGTTGATCCATGATGCACTATTGGAAGGCACGCGCATCCGTGCGGCGGGGTCGCACTGGTCCTTTTCCGATATTCCGACAGTATCCAATGGTTGGGTGATCGAAACCAACAAGCTCGACTGGCGTTTCGTTCTGAATGCAGGCGACATGCACAACCAGGCAAATGTGACCCACGACGCGCTGCTACTGTGTCAATGCGGCACGCTGATAGCGCGGATAAACGAAACATTCGAATCGCCGAATTCTGTGTTTCCCGTGGCTCAGCGTCGGCGTGCACTTCGCACATCAGGCGCAAGTAATGGCCAGACCATAGCTGGAGCTCTTGGGACAGGCGTGCATGGATCTGCGATCGATGTCGGAGGGATGGAAAGTCAAGTCGTTGGTATCCAGTTGCTCACAGCCAGCCGCAACATGTGGATCGAAAGAGCAAGTGTGCCCGTGATGAGGGACAGCTTTGCCGCACGCCTTGGCGCCGAACTGGTGCGCGACGACAACCTGTTCGAAGCGGCAATTGTCAGCCTAGGTTCGCTCGGAATCGTTCACTCGGTGATGCTGTGCTCAACCGGGCGCTACCTGCTCAGCTCTTCGCTGCGTCGTATTCGGTACGGACAGATCAAGGCCGCGCTTAACTCGCTCGATTTTCGTGGCTCAGGCATCCCTGATGAAGGCCGCCGTCCCTATTTTTTCCAGGTAATCGTCGATCCGGATGACTTGTGGGAACAAGGCGAACGCGCCAAGATATACTGCACCGTGCGATACAAGGAGATCTGTCCTCCGGGCTTTTCGCCGCGGCACAATTTGAAAAAGGAAAATAGCGACGGCACCGATTTGCCCAAGCTCATTGGCGATATCATCAAGCTTGATCCTGCCTTTCGTGACCTGGCTACATGGCTGCTGATGGAAATATTGCTCAAGGAGCAGAACGAACTCAACAAGCCTGAAAAGTGGAAGACGCCGGGACAAGCATACACGTTCACAGACGCACGACGCGGTGTGGCAAGCAGTGGCTTTGGTGTTCCCTTGGCGCAAGTCAGCCATGCCCTGGAATTGATGGCTGAAGCATTTCGCTCTCATAAAAAAGCAGGCGTCGTCCTCACTTGCCGCTATGTTCAGAAATCACCGGGAATACTTTCATTCACGCGTTATGACCCGACTTGCGTGATCGATATCGATGGCATTGACTCCTCGGCCACGCAAAAGCTCATTAAGCTGGTCGCCCAGAGATTGGAAGCAGCGGGCATGCCGTTCACGATGCATTGGGGAAAAACCAATCACTTGACGAAGGCGCGAGTGCGATCTGCTTATGGTGGTAATGTCGACAGGTGGAACGCTGCGCGGCGGCAATTGCTGCCCGAGCAAGCGGAACGCGATGCCTTTTCCAATGATTTCATAGACGCAGTAGGCTTGAATGCCTAGCGCCGGATCTCCCGGATCACAACATTCGATGCTGGCCAAATATCGTCCACCGCCCAGGCCTTTGGGATAACCAGATCGCACGATGACAGGCCGCGAAAGACCGAACCAACGTTGCATCACGTCCTGTAGTCATATCTGGCATGATAGGCGGGAACGCATTGTCTTTTCGATAGTTAGGCTCAATAGTCCGGGTCTTGATGACTGATCCGATTTGTTAAAGCATTGAAAAGGGATAGGGTTAGCCATGATTTCAACGCTGACCCCGCATGCTGCAGCGTCAATATTATTGGCCGCGCTTGTTTTCTTCATATTCGCAACCGAGAGGCTCAAGGTCGAGATAGTCTCGTTACTCACTATCGGCTTTATCGCACTTGGGCTCTATTTCTTCCCGATGCCGGATATGGTTCCAAACCAAGGGCTAATGCTGGCATTTGAAGGCTTCGGACACCCGGCACTGATTACAATTTGCGCACTTATGATCATGGGCCGGGGACTAGTAGTGACAGGCGCACTTGACCCTGCAGCACGCGCATTGCGGTCGGTCTGGCACCTCAACCACCAACTCGGTTTACTCGTCACTTTGCTGCTTGCATTCGGCATGAGCATGATGATCAATGATACGCCGGTGCTTGTCCTCCTGTTGCCGATCCTCACCCAATTGGGGATGCAGGGTGCAATGCCCGCTTCGAAGACATTGATACCGGTCAATGCAGCCGTTCTGATCGGCGGAATGGCGACAACTATTGGTACATCCACCAACCTCCTCGTGGTGTCGATCGCTCAAGACCTCGGTATGCCATCGATCGGGGTGTTTGATTTTTCGCATATTGTGCTGATCGCGGCCTTGATCGCATTTCCCTATATTTGGCTGGTTATGCCGCGGTTACTGCACGGTACGAAGGTCGAGCAAGCCCAGGAACGGCACAATTTCCTCGCCACATTTCGTATTGGCGAAACGTCTCCCGCCTTGGGGAAGGATTTGGCAGACTTGCAGAAAGCCTTGCCATCTGGCTTTTCGATTATGTCTCTGGTCAACGGCCCCTTGGTTGGTGGCTCCAGGATGTCGGTGCAGGCACCGCGCGATAGCCTCATCGAGGCCGCACGCATTCTTGGAGCGAGCGCGGCACCCACCTGGCTGATTGAACGCATCACGCATACAGCGGCAGCAAACGGCGATGACATCGCGCTTGCAGAGATGGCCGTCACCAATGATTCGCGGCTTGTTGGCCGAACCCTGCAAAATGCTGCGCTGGAAGGTGTTGCAGTCCTGGGTGTCGACCAGGCTCGCCGGTTCATCCATGAATACCGCGCCCAAGATGCCGAGGCGCCCCTGCGCGAAGGCGATGTCCTCTTGGCCATGGGCACTGAGGCTCGATTGCAGCAATGGGCGCAGGAAGACGCGTTGCTGATGCTCGCAGGCGTGAAAGAGCTTCCGAGATCAAGCAAAGCGCCGCTGGCCCTGTTCATCATGGCGCTCGCTGTTGGCGTTGCCAGCCTCGGGCTCATCCCTATTGCAATAACCTCGCTTGCGGGTGCGGTTGCAATGTTTGTGACTGGCTGCGTGAAGTTCGAGCGCGTTGGCCGAGCTCTTTCCGCTCAGGTCATCGTGCTGATTGCTGCCAGTCTTGCGATCGGGAAACTGATTTTGGTAAGCGGTGCCGCGCATTGGCTTGGTGAAGTGCTCGCGATTGGCCTGCAACACCTGGTACCTGCCGCAGTTCTCGCAGCAATCATGCTGTTTGTGACCGTACTCACGAATTTTGCTTCAAATGCTACTGCCGCTGCGGTCGGGACCCCCATTGCCTTCAGCCTGGCCCAGCAATTGGGACTCCCTGTCGAACCCATGGTGCTGGCCGTGCTGTTCGGTTGCAATTTATGTTACGCGACCCCGGTTGCCTATCAGACCAACATGCTCATCATGGCAGAGGGCGAATACCAATTCCGTGACTACATGCGAACCGGTATACCCTTGGTTGTTATCATGATCATCTCGTTGTCAGCACTGCTGAGCTGGCAATATGGTCTGTAGCAAAGGTTGTTCGATTAGCGCTCTTTCAAGGCCCAATTCGACGACCCCAGCCCATTACGCACAATTGCCTATTACCCTGTTCAGTCATCCATCCAGTTCTTGAAGAAGCTCAAATGGGCCGCACGAAGATCAGCGAGTGGGACCTCAAAGCCTGAGCCCGCAACTGCGTCGCCTCCCACAGTGCCGATCCGGGTCATCGCGATACCCGCTTGCTGAAGACTATCCAGAGCCATGCCGCTGGTCACGACGTAACGGGCCTGGTCTTCTCCAAAAGCGGTAAGGGCATCACTGATCATCTCGAGCGTACAACCCATGCCGCTTGCCAATGCCATTTCTGTGATGGCCACGAGCAAACCTCCATCGGATACGTCGTGTACTGCACTGACTTTTCCATCATGGATCAAAAGGCGGATGAATTCGCCATGAGCACGTTCCTTGGCAAGGTCGACCCTCGGCGCATCGCCGTCCTCGCGTCCGCAAATTTCTCGTAGCCAGAGTGACTGGCCCAGATGGCCATCATTCTCACCAATAACAAATATCGCGTCGCCCTCGGTCTTGAACCCAATGGTCGCCATTCGGGAAACATCCTCAAGAACACCGACGCCGCCGATTGCTGGCGTTGGCAGGATTGCGCTGCCACCGCCGGTTGCCTTGCTTTCATTATAAAGTGACACGTTACCCGAGACGATCGGATAGTCGAGCGCACGGCAGGCGTCGCCCATCCCTTCAAGGCAGCCAACAAGTTGTGCCATGATTTCGGGCCGCTGCGGATTGGCAAAATTGAGGCAGTTCGTGATCGCAAGAGGCGTTGCGCCGACTGCGCTGATGTTGCGATAGGTTTCCGCAACAGCCTGCTTTCCGCCCTCATAAGGATCGGCAAAACAATAGCGCGGCGTACAATCGGTCGACATGGCCAACGCGCGCTTCGTGCCGTGAATGCGGACCACGGCTGCATCTCCGCCTGAAAGCTGCGCGGTATCTCCACCAACCTGGCTATCATATTGTTGCCAGATCCAGGCCCGCGAAGCGAGATCGGGGCAAGCCATTAGCCCGAGCAAATCAGCGCCTATGTCTGTCGATGCAGGAATGTCGCCCAATGGTTTTACTGCAGCCCATTTCTTGTATTCTTCTCGGCTGGCCGCAGGCCGGTCGTAGAGCGGTGCGTCTTCAGCCAATGGTCCAAGCGGAATATCACAAACGACCTCCCCGCCGAAGGTCAGAACCATGTGGCCTGTATCGGTGACTTCGCCGATCACGGCAAAATCGAGCTCCCATTTATCGAATATTGCCTTGGCAAATTCTTCGCGGCCCGGCTTCAAGACCATCAGCATGCGCTCCTGGCTCTCGGAAAGCATCATCTCATACGGTGTCATGCCTTCCTCTCGGCAAGGAACCATGTCCATGTTGAGTATGATCCCGGCCTTGCCATTGGTGGCCATTTCCACGCTCGAACTGGTGAGGCCAGCAGCTCCCATGTCCTGGATGGCAACAATCGCGTCTGATGCCATCAATTCAAGACAAGCCTCAATCAACAACTTCTCGGTAAACGGGTCGCCAACCTGGACGGTGGGACGCTTTTCCTCGGTATCCTCACCAAAGTCAGCCGACGCCATTGTCGCTCCGTGAATGCCGTCACGGCCGGTCTTGGAGCCCACGTAGACGATCGGGTTGCCAACACCAGTCGCTGCTGAATAGAATATCTTGTCTTGGTCGGCCACTCCAACAGTCATCGCATTGACCAAGATGTTGCCATCATATGCCGGATGGAAATTGGTTTCGCCGCCTACCGTCGGCACACCTACGCAATTGCCATAGCCTCCGATGCCTGCCACCACGCCCTGCACCAAATGCTTCATCTTGGGATGATCCGGACGACCAAAGCGCAATGCGTTGAGGTTTGCAACAGGCCTGGCACCCATCGTGAATACGTCGCGCAGGATACCACCAACGCCCGTTGCTGCACCCTGGTAAGGCTCGATATAACTTGGGTGGTTGTGCGATTCCATTTTGAATATCGCTGCCAGTTTGCTGCCGTTCGGTCCCTCGCCGATATCGATCACACCGGCATTCTCTCCGGGACCACAAATGACCCAGGGCGCCTCAGTTGGGAGCTTTTTCAAATGAATACGCGAAGACTTGTACGAACAATGCTCTGACCACATCACCGAGAATATTCCGAGTTCGACCATGTTGGGCACACGGCCCATCGCGGTCAGTATCCGCGCATATTCTTCTTCATTGAGACCATGGTCGGCGACGATTTGGGGTGTGATTTCGGTCATGGCAGCGCCTTAGCGAGACGCATCAGTTTTCACCAGCCCCCTTGAGCATTCTCGTTTGTGCAGTTTTGTGGGCAAGCCATGCCAACAGTGCAAATGCAAACAAGGCCGAAAGGGGCAGGCTCTGCGTCAACGCCTCAGGTTCGGGTGAAAACCAGTTGTAGATTTGAATGCTGAACATCACAACGCCGAGCGCCCACGGCCAGTAAGTGGGCATCCCGACTACATGTCTTGTCCGGCGGAGATAAAAACCGAGCGAAGCGCCCACAAGTCCGAGCTCGAACGGCATTTCAATCATGGGATAGTTCCATAGCCCCAGGCCCAGTGCCGGCGGTGTGCCGGCGAGCGTCAGGTCAGGACGGTGAACAAGCAGGTCAGCGCACCAGTGCGATACGACAACCCCTCCCAATATCAGCGCACCTGCCAGGTTCCTGGTCAGCTGCTGGAAAATGATAATCGCGAGCCCTCCCCAAATGATGCCGCCCACGAGACTGTGCGTGTAGGGCATGTCATAGAGATCCAACCCATTCATTCTCGTAATGCCCGGCGTAATCCGCATTGACTCGATCCCACCCAACACAAAGCCAAAAAAGGCGATGTCAACGAGTTGCGCTCCGACGAACAACAATCCGAGCCTTGGCGCCCTGGGCAGGGTCGCTGCAACAAGTGCAGGGGCATAGTGGCCGATGAACATGGACGATGTCCTCTCTTGGAGGAATGGGGCTAACAGTTCCTTGACCGTTTACAATCCCGTAAAGAAGATTTTCCGAACGAGCCGCATAGATCTTTTCAAGCGATCGGCATGCACTCCATCAATCCTCTATGTCGCACCGCATGTCGCTGACAGTGCGAACACACAGGCCGATCATTCACAAAGAAAATATCCTGAGGCCAACGTCACTAACCTTGCACGCTTCGATCTCCGAATCCGGTTGCCAACCCATCGTCGTCCAATAGTGCTGGAAACAGCACGATCCTGACCGGAATGTGGAATTGAAAGCTGCTGCAAGTCGCTTCAGACATGCCCGATTCGGCAGCCGGACGTTGGGAAGAATCCGGTAGATTAGTATTGCATCGCGATCCAGGGTTCATGCTGCGCCAAGTTCATCCAGGCTGAATCTATCTGCAATTGCATTTGCAAGGATAGGTGCAACAGACAGGCATGCCGTCGGCCCTGGCACTGCATCGGTGGAACGGATCCTTTCAATTCCTGCCAGCTCAAGGCGACGGATGACCTCCTTGCTTGCAAGGCAATGCGTGACAAGAGCCTCAATATGGCTGGCTCCAGCAGATTTCACCAAATTCGCAGCCGCTTCAAGCGTTCCTCCGCTCGAGATGACATCATCCACCAAGACCACGGGTCTTCCTTGAACGCTTGCCACTCCGGGAATCGTGATCTTGACCTCCTGGTCACCGCGACGCACCTTTTCCCCGATTAGAATATCAAGCCCAAGTGACCTGGCAATCGCTTCGACCCATTGCCGTGATTCGCTGTCTGGCCCAACCAGTATTGGCCTTGGCAGCGGGTTGATTCCAGCCGCCAGAATTGAGGCCGCGCTGAGGCTCACAACTTCGATGTCCGTCATTGCCTGACCCAGATCGTGGAGGCGATGGAGATGCGGATCGATGGTCATCAAGGCATCGAAATGGTCCTCGATAAGTCCGCATATGACATCCCGGCTGACCGCTTCTCCATGATGGAATTCCTTGTCCTGCCGCAGATAGGCCAAATAGGGGGCGACGAGAATCACCTTGTTTGCGCCATTTTCACGCAATGCTGATTGCGCAAACAGCAATTCCACGAGTTTCGCATTGGGATTGTCAAGCGATCGGTAGACGATGATGGTCGTCGCATCGAGCGGGGTGGGAACACTCACCAAAGTTTCGCCATCAGGGAAATGGTGCACGGAAATGGATCGGCGGGTGATCCCCAAGAGTTTTGCGAGCTGGTCGGCGGGGCCTGCGACTTCATCAAAAGCATATAACGCGATGGTCATGTCGTAATCTCATAAGCTGGACTTTGCGATGCCAGTTCGCAGGCAAAGCGCAGGCCAGTCTGCGAATTGGCATGGATCCTGTAGAGCGCATCGCCTCGCCGGACTTGCGAACCGATCTTGTGGAACAGGTCGATCCCTGCTCCCTTGTCCATTGGTGCCCCGGCAAGTCGAGCAATTCGTGCGATTATTTCACAATCAATGGCGCAGACGCGTCCGCTGCTTGTCGCGACGACATCATGGCGGTGGATGCCAAGAACGAACTTCTGCTCCTGTTTGCCTTGCGCCGCGATCAGGCGTTCCATCGCCCTTAATGCTGCGCCCGAAGAGAGCAGTTCCAATGCTCGCGCATATCCCTTGCCACCCTCCAGGCTCGGATCGAAGTCAAGTACATGACCAGCGAGGAGCAACGATCTATCGCGCAGGTCCTCGGGCGCATCCTGTTCATTATGCAGCACAGCCATGACATCGCGCGCTTCCAGCATGGGTCCGATCCCCCTGCCAACTGGCTGCGATCCATCGGTGATGACTACATTGGTCGTGATGCCGATATGCCGTGCCACAAATTCGAATGTCTTCCTCAGCCTCACCGCATCGCGCTGCGAACGCACTTTAGCTGTCGGACCGACAGGGATATCGATTACCAGATGCGTAGATCCAGCCGCGGCCTTCTTGGAAATAATTGAGGCAACCATCTGCTCGAAGGTATCAATCCGCAGAGGGCGCTCCACTGAAATCAAAACATCGTCCGCTGGTGAGAGCCCTACCCGACCGCCCCAGGCAAGAAATGCATGTTCGCTCGCCGCGATCTCCTTCATTTTTTCGTCAGTAAGATCGACATGGGCCAACACCTCCATTGTGTCGGCGGTTCCAGCCGGCGAAGTAATTGCCCTGGAAGAGGTTTTGGGGATCAACAACCCATGTGCCGCAACGATCGGAACGATGATCATCGAAGTGCGGTTGCCGGAAATACCTCCAATACAATGCTTATCAACGACCAAATCGGCATCCCAATGGAGCCGCTTACCCACGTCGATCATGGCCCTTGTCACGGAAAGGGTTTCCTCGGTGCTCATGAAGCCTGCGCAGGCGACAAGGAACGCGGCGATCTCCATTGGGGAATAAAGGTGAACTGAAATGTCTCGAATGATCGAGTCTATCTCGGCTCCAGTCAAAGTGTAACCATCGATTTTGCGGCGCACGAATTCAAGGCTCGCAGGGGGTTTTGCCTGGGCAATTTCGACCTTTGCCCCTTCGGGCAAGCCCATTCGGCGGAAGGCTTGTTCGCCCAGACCGATTTCGCCCGGTCCCACGATGTTACTGTCATCAACCAATGTGAGTGTCGCGAGGATTTCCATTCCTTCTCCTGCGACCCTGATCTTACGCAGCGCTTGAAATTGCTCGGGTGAATATCCGTTCCCTTGACGCTGCAAAAAGACCGTGTTTTCTGGATAGGTATCAATCAGAACTTGTCGAATTGAAAGCAATGACCTTCTCCCGGAACCTGTTCCAGACTTATTCAAGTTTCGACGCGCATAAGATAGCTGCGGCAATTACTTATTGATCGCCATCGAACTGCCGGTACTTGATGCCGTTTGTGACTGACTTCAGGTCAGGTTTGGAATCTTCGATGAAAAGGGCCAGCACCCCTGAAATGCATTGAAAGAAATGTCCGTTCGAACCATTTCAGCCAGCCAGTGGCTGATTGCCGTGATTGCCATCGCGGGCTTAATATTTCTTGTTCGTCACTTTGCACAGTTTCAGGAATTCATGGCGCTCCTGAACAAGGCCGAACCGGTGTGGCTGATTGTTGCCTTGGGGCTTCAGGCAGCCACTTATGCCAGCGTCGCATCGGGTTGGAACGCCGTGCTTCGGCGTGCCAGTCAACCACAGCCACTGCGCAGGTTAATTCCCATTGCGATTTCGAAATTGTTTGCAGATCAAGCCATTCCCGGCGCCGGACTGGGCGGCAATGTGCTCCTCGTCGAACGCCTCAATAACCTGGGCACGTCGCGCGGGTCAGCTATGGCGGCCCTGTTGGTTTCCACCATTGGCTATTATGCTTCGTATTCGACGCTTGCCATGATCATGCTGCTCGTGCTCCGGCTGCATAGACAGGCCACTCCGTTACTAACCGGCCTGGTAACAATGCTGCTCATGGTCTCGATCGCAATTCCATCGCTCGCCCTGTGGCTCAGGAATCACGGCAACAGGCCACTTCCGGCCGGCATCGAACGCATTGGCCCGCTACACAAGCTGCTCCAGTTGGCAGGTGAAGCACCCGAGGATTTGATCAAAGACCGGGCATTGATCGCAAAAGTCACGGCATTCAATGCCCTGGTCTTTGTTGCCGATGCAGCAACCTTGGCAGTCTGTCTGTTGGCGGTGGGTCAACCGCTTGAATTGTCGAGTGCCTTTGTCGCACTGATGTGCGGCTCGATTGCCATGACGCTGTCGCTTATTCCGATGGGACTTGGAACCTTTGAGGCCACATGTATTGGGATCCTCACGTTGCTTGGCATCGCAATAGAACCGGCGATAGCAGCAACATTGCTGCTGCGGGGCTTCACCTTATGGCTTCCTCTTGGTCTCGGGCTGATCTTTTTACACAGCGGGAGAAAAAAGCAGGACGATTCCGAGGATGATTGATTCCTATTGGAGCCTTCGCACCAAGCAGGCGTTCGAGCTCATGGATAGCCATGCCTCAGGGCTAACACCTGGCGAAGCACAAGCCCGGTTGAAAACCAATGGCCCAAACTCGGTTGAAGATCACGCGGGCCTGTCTGCATTTCGGTTGATCGCTCGACAATTCAAAAGTCCACTTGCCCTGATCTTGATATTTGGGTCAGCCATTTCCCTGTTGCTGAAGGACTGGCTGGACGCCCTGATCATTCTTCTCATCGTCGGAGGAAGCGCTGCTCTTGGCTTCAGTCAGGAATACAAGGCATCACGCGCTATCGACGCCTTGCGCGGCCGTCTCGCACTGAGGACAAAGGTCGTTCGAAATCGGCAACTGCTGGATGTGCCAGTCAATGAAATTGTGCCCGGCGATGTCGTAAAGCTAGCTGCCGGAAACCTCGTTCCAGCCGACGGGCTCATTATTGCAGCACAGGATTGCCTTGTGGCGCAAGCGGCTTTGACTGGAGAATCCTTGCCAGTTGAAAAGACCCCGGGCCCACTGGCTGTTGATACGCCAATCGCAGAACGGAAGAACAGTGTGTTCATGGGCTCATCCTTGCGCAGCGGAACAGCGACAATGCTGGTGATCCGGACCGGATCGCAAACGCAATTCGGTGCGATTGCCAAGAGAATTGTTGCAACTGAAGGGGAAACAGAGTTTTCACGCGGCGTTCGCGAATTTGGCATCATGTTGCTGCGGGTCATGATCGTGATTGTCCTGGCAGTATTGATAGTCAATCAGCTGATGGGGCGACCGGTGGTCGATTCGCTCCTGTTCGCGGTGGCATTGGCTGTGGGTCTGTCTCCTGAAATGCTGCCCGCAATCATTAGTGTTACACTAGCCGCGGGTGCTCGCAACTTGGCCCGCAAGGGTGTGATCGTGCGACACCTCGAGGCAATTGAAAACCTGGGCAGCATGGATATTCTTTGCACCGACAAGACGGGAACCCTTACTGAAGGCACCGTTCGGCTTGACCGTGCCATCGGCTTGACCGGCGAAACATCCGAATATGTCCAGGCTGCAGCCTTCTTGAATGCAGCCCTGGAGACCGGAATATCAAACCCATTGGATGAAGCGATTGTTGCCGCCGGGAAGGCGTCAGGATTATCCATTGGAAACCACCGCAAGCTCGATGAAATTCCCTATGACTTTGCCCGCCGCAGGCTGAGCATTTTGGTAGAGGATCCTGACAGTCCTGGTCACACCCGAATGATTACAAAAGGGGCTTTTGCCGATATCATGGCCGTCTGCGGTTCGTTCAGGTCTGGCAACGACGTTCATCCGCTGACGGATGAAATTCGGCTAAGCACCGAATCTTTGTTTCAGAAAATGGGAGAATCAGGACTTCGGGTACTCGCTGTCGCAGAGCGGAAACTTCGTGGCCAGGCCTCCATTGAAAGGAACGAAGAGTTGGATCTCACCCTTTTGGGTCTCCTGCTTTTCCTTGATCCTCCCAAAGCTCAAGTCAGACAAAGCCTGCATGAACTGAAGGCGTTGGGGATATCAACAAAGATTATCAGCGGTGACAATCGGCATGTAACCGCTCATGTTGCCCATCGAATTGGATTGAGATCGAGATCCGTCCTGACCGGCGAGATGCTCGCGGTCATGACAGATGAGGCGCTTCGACATCACGCCGAAAAAACTGCAATCTTTGCCGAAGTTGATCCACAGCAAAAGGAACGCATCATTCGCGCGCTCCAGCAAAACGGGCATGCGGTCGGATTTCTTGGGGATGGCATAAATGATGCGCCGGCGCTCCGGTTGGCTGATGTTGGAATTTCCGTGGACAAGGCTGTCGATGTTGCTCGGGAAAGCGCAGACATAATCTTGCTCGACCGGGACCTTACCGTGATTCGTCAAGGCGTAATCGGTGGTCGCCGGACATTTGCAAATACGCTGAAATATATTTCGATCACGACCAGCGCGAATTTCGGCAATATGGTGAGCATGGCACTAGCTGCGCCTCTTCTTCCGTTCCTGCCCCTGCTACCCAAGCAAATACTCCTCAACAATTTCTTGTCTGACATACCTTCGATCACGATTTCAAATGACAATGTTGACCCGGAGCATTTCGAACACCCGCAGCGATGGAATGTCGAAGAAGTGCAAAGATTCATGATTATTTTCGGCCTGACCAGTTCCGCTTTCGATCTCTTTACCTTTGGAGCACTTCGCCTCGTCTTCAATGCCGGGGAGCCTGCATTCCAGACGACATGGTTCGTTATTTCACTACTCACCGAATTGGTTGTGGTCCTGGTCTTGCGAAGTCGCAGGTTCAGCCTTCAAAGCCGGCCAAGTCCGCTTCTGGTGGGCACCACATTGGCAATAGCTGGCGTCGCCATCACTTTGCCCTTTGCGCCAGGGTTTGATGAACTGTTCGGCTTCACCCAGCCATCTTGGCAATTAATGGCCTTCAGCATCGGGCTCGTGGTCTCATATGCTGCTGCGACAGAAGCGTTGAAGCGGTTTTATTATGCCAATTGGAATCGTCATGAAGCAAGACGCAAGGCAGGCCAAGTCCCCGCGGATGAGGCGAGCGTTTCCTGAAATGAGGCGGTGGAAAATTGCAGCGGATAGCAGGCAAGGCGATTGTTCCGCTTGATTGAATCGGCTTGAACGATCGCGATGAGCCCAGTGCGATGAATGAAGGGTCGCCATTTTTC
>JBATDO010000103.1:0-9285 GCA_049663505.1 Sphingorhabdus sp. | reverse complement strand
GGCTTCGGCTAGCGATGAGTATCGAGGTGCAACTCGGTAGGCTCAATCAGGGAATGTCCGTACATTTGAAGAAAGGGCCAATCGGCATTTTGAACGGGATCGCCCAGTCACAGCTAAACACCTGTTGCGTGTGATTTTGGCTGCGGCAACTGGCTTGTGGAATACATAAATGTACACCGAGGCGCGAAAGCGCTCGCTGCGACTTGGTGCTGGTTGCTTCTTTTTGCGCCTTTCACTTTTCAAAGCAGAAAGGCCTATCCCTGGTGATCCGTTGATCGATCGCGATACTTGTGTTGGTACTGCCTGCGATATGATATGTTTATCGCGAGGAGACAGGATATGCCCAATGAGCCAGGCAGCTTGATGGCAACGCGGCGAGCGATGCTTGGAATGAGCGCGGTGGGCATGTTGGGACTGGCGGCGCGAGCGCGCCCTGCTACCGGCACGTTCAGCGTTCCCGAGATTGACAGTCTCAGCCTGCAGATTGTCACCGATGCGGCAACTTTTGGCCCATTTCTCGATAATCTGGATTTGCCTGGAATGAAGGTATTGCGAGCGGGTAACGGTGGTCCGCCGAATATGCCCCGAATGCTGCCACAAGCTTTGGTTGGCGAGTTCGGCCTGTCCATTCTCGCAGAATCCAGAAGCGGAAGTGAGAGCCGGCGTATACTGGTTGATTTCGGATATTCAAAGGAAGTGCTTGCGACCAATCTCCGCTTGCTCGGGATCGATCCGACAACAATTGACGCAGCAGTTCTGAGTCATGGCCACCTTGACCATTATGGCGGGTTCCCGGGCCTATTCGGCGACGTTTCGTCAAGCCCGCACCGGATCCCGCTGACGGTCGGTGGAGAGGAGGCCTTTTGCGAACGGGTTGCGTTGATCGGCAATCCGCCGCCCGTCATGGGAACGCTCGACAGGGCAGCGCTACACAAGGCAGGCTTTGATGTTTCTATCCGCACAGATCCCTCGATCATTGCGGGCCAAGCATTCACCAGCGGTATTATATCCATGAGTAGTTTCGAACGCGCAGCCATTCCGACCAGGATGCGGCCGGACATAGGCTGTGATCGCGCTGGTTTGGATCCGGAGAAACGGACAGCCGCCGAATTGCCCGATGACGGCGAGCATGAACTGGCGACTTGTTATGCGTTGAAGGGCCTCGGCCTTGTCGTGATTGCTTCATGCAGCCACCGGGGCGTTATCAATTCAGTCCGCCAGGCACAGGCGGTGTCGGGTATCGAAAAGGTCCATGCAGTGCTTGGTGGGTTCCATCTTGTCCGGCCGCGAACAGAGGCCGAAGCACGGCAAACCGTCGCGGAGTTCGCCGCCATCGATCCAACCTATATTGTACCGATGCATTGTACCGGCGAGGTATTCATGGCGGAGGCACTTCGGCTCATGCCGCAGAAGATCGTCCGCTCCTATGTTGGATCCAAGTTCGTCTTTTCTGCCTAGGCGTGATCTTTCGAAAAGGGTTGAACCAAGCCCGCCAGTCGGTGCCCGGTGAAAATTCGGTCGGACAGTCTAAAGACGACTGCTTTTGGGGCGATGGCTCCACGTCGCGAGGGTTCAAAGTGCTGGGTTGATGAATAGCTGTTCGCTGAACCGTTACGTTCGGTTGGGTCGTCATAGGGTGCCAAGTGCACGCTCAGCAGGTCTCCCAGAAGTGCACAAGGTGCGGTTGTTTGGCCCGGCACTGGCCGAACAAGATTGTGAGCATGGCCCAGGGCAGTGAGCCTGAGGGTCAATTCATTGGCCATTTCTTCGGTGTTCTTCGTGGAACGCGACGTGATCCTGGTCAGGCCGGAGGCAATGGCAAGCAGGTTCTTCACCCGGCAACTCATCTCACCAGCCAGAAGCTCACACCCCTCTTCGGCCTGTAACGTCAATGAATATTCCGAACATAATTCGTTCGACTATTCCAAAGTCGTCACCTTGGCCACGTGCAGAGATCCACCGAAGCTCAACGTCGATCATGATGCGAAAATCGATCTGATATGATCCCACGATGGCACGCGTTGCAGTGAAAGCAGCTCGCACCCTGTCTCGATCGGCCGGGTGAATATGTGCAGACAAGTCGTCGAAAGTCACGTCTATGCCACGCGGGATTCCCCAAAGATCATAGGCACAGTCATCCATGGCCAATGCGTCAGTATCAACGATCCACGACCATAATGTTATTCCAGCGGCCTCAATGGAGCGCACCAAATTCTTGGGCTCCCCAATTCGTTCGATTTGACAGAATTGCCATTTGTGGCAGATTGACAACAAACATCAATATGGACCGACCGGCTTTATTAGGGCTAATATTTTCCGCCGCAAGTGGTTGGATTTTCATCAACGGTCGTTTGAAATCACGGCGGGACAGCAGTGTTTGACTGTTCGGTCCCAGCTTGAATTTGCGATGCTGCCCTAAATCCTGCCTGACAATTTTAAAACACCTACGGCACTGGCAGCTTACCTTGGGTATGGAACATTTCGTCGCTGTATTTGTTATAACCGGACACTAGAATTTGGGGAACGAATATGAAAAATTTATCAAAGCTGATGGCAACGGCAGCTTTAGTCCTGATGGCCTCGTCGGGAGCCGCTCAAACGAACACAGAGAATTCCCAGTCGTCAAGACAGCAAGAGCGCATCGGTTCTATTTTTGACGCACTGTTTGGCGATCGCGCCGGATCAACTGGTTCGCTTGAATCGCAATGGGCGGCTGGTCGTACACCACTCGCTACACAGCGCCAGCAATTCGACGCTCGAGTTGATAACGACGTTCGTTCAGGTGCACTCGATCAATGGACCGCAACACGTCTGAAGAGTGATTATGCCGAGCTGGTACAGCTCGAATTACGCTATGGAGCTGATCGCCGTTTCACTACGCAGGAACGCACAGATCTCGCCAATCGCTATAACGCTTTGACGCAAGTACTCGCCAACCAATCATATGGTAACGAGGACGGCGTGCCACAGACAAGTGTCGCTGAAGGCCAATTCGACTTTTTCGCGCGTGTGGATGCATCGATTGCTGCTCGTCGCATCAGCAGGATTGCCGGCAACCGCCTCAAGGCAGACTATGTCCGGTTAGTGCAGGCCGAAACCGGCTATCTGCGCGACAGCATTTTAAGTGTGCAGGAGCGTGATGACCTTGATGCTCGTCTCGATGCGCTTGATGCGCGCGTTGGCGACACGGCCTATCCAGGATATCCCGCTGCGCAAACTCCGCGCGCGCGTCTTTATGCAATTGCCAATGCCATTTCGTCGAGCAGATTGACGCAAACAGCAAAGGCTCAATTGCGGATCGAGCACGGCGATTTATCTCGACTCGAAGCTGCATATGCGCGTCTCAACATGTCTGCAAATGACCGAAATTATCTGGAGAACCGTTTGAGTGATTTGGAACGGCGCTTACAAATCCGGGTTCGTTAAGAAATTAGCGAGCAATCTGGAAGCGGCCCGAGCACTGAACCACAAAGGATCAAGACTCGGGCCCCGTCCCACCCCATGCTCGCGTGGACCAATTCACGTCCAGCTGGCCGCCCTTGCTTCTGGTACAGCTATCAGGTCAACGCCCATCTTTTGAAGTGCCGAGTTAAGCTGGTCGCTGACATGAGGCTAAACAGGTTGCCCACCGTGTGTAGATCCGACCCAGAGTTGGTGAACTTCGAAGCATAGCTTTAGCGCAAACGGTGCAGGTACCCGCCTTCAGAATATTCGACACTGAAAGGTTGACCAATTTCGCCGTCTCTCAGTCATCGGGGAGGGTGTGAATAATGCAATCATGGACCGAGTTTCAAACCCGGGCGAAGGACGTTAAGCCAATTGCAAAGCGGTCGCCGAGGAAAATCCATCGCATCGTGTTTGTGCCATTGCACCCCCGTTTGGATCTGTAAACTGCACCAGACCCCATCTCTTCGAAGTTCAGGTTGCGGAGCTTTCCCAATGAAAGATCTTTGATCCAATAAGAATGGAAAATTAGACCTGCGTTCAGCCTGCAGGTGGCTGGTTTTCATGAGCCGACAATCAGCTTTTGTGGATAAGCAGGTGCATGAGGACAATTGCGGTTCAGCTTATAAGATGTCATTCAATCTGTAGCCGACGCCGGGTTCGTTCTGAATTAAAACAGGATTTGCCGGGTCATTTTCAATTTTCAGGCGCAATCCACGCACGGCAACCCGAAGATATTCAATATCAGAAATGTGGGCTTCGCCCCACACGTTGCGTAACAAATGCGCATGCGTCACCACTCGTCCCGGAAAGCGTGCCAGTTCTGCAAGCACTGCAAACTCCTTACGGGTTAAACGTATGTCTTGGCCTTTAATTGACACTTTATGCGCAAGAACGTCAATGTTCAGTAAACCGGCGTTTATGACTCCCCGCAACGATGCATTAGGTATTCGGTGTCGCAAGGCAGTCCTTATCCGTGCCAACAGTTCATCCGTATCGAACGGCTTCACAACATAATCGTCAGCGCCGAGATCGAGCGACGCCACTTTTTCGGCGGTCGCATCGCGTGCAGTCAGAACAATCACTGCGCGGTCCATTGCCTTTATGAGCGGTACAAGTTCAATACCGTCGCGGTCTGGCAATCCTAAATCAAGGAGCACCAACTCACAACCTTCACGTCTTGCCAGAGACAATGCTTCTGCCGCATTTGTTGCTTCGGCTACTGTCAAACCCGACCGTTCAGCCGCCCCGCGTACCAACCGCCGGATGGCCGGTTCATCATCGACGACGAGAATTTGCGCGGTCATGACTCGGTTGCTTCCTGCGATGGTTGGCGCAACAACGTTTTGGGCCAGTAGATTTCAAAACGCGAACCTTGACGATCCGGCCGGTTGCACGCGGCAACGCGCAAACCCATTGCATCGGCAAACCCCTTTACGATCGCCAGGCCAAGTCCGGTTCCGCCAGTCATATCATCGCCTTCAACCCGCATAAATCTGTCAAACAGTTGTGCCTCACGACCCAAGGGCAAACCTGGCCCTTCGTCTACAACAGTCAGCGTTAGGCCGTCATGCGAACGACGCCCCTCAACAATGATGGGAGTCCCAACGGGTGCAAACTTGGTGGCGTTTCCAATCAAGTTGATCAGTATATGATGCAACATACGTGGATCAGCATCGACAAGCGGTAAGGAGGGCGGCACGTCTAGTACCAGTTTGTGAGCGATAAGCTCCGCCTTCAGGTCACTGGCTGCTGCAACAACCGCGTCGGTCAAATCAATTACGTCATGGCGAACAACAAGCGAGTCGGCTTCAATCCTTGTCATTTCAACCAGATCATCGAAAACACGGCGCAAGCGACGGGCTTCGGCCTTTAGCGTTTGAGTGATTTCATTTTCACCATTCACATCGGCAAGGGCGTCGGCCGCAGCAACTACTGCTGTCAACGGCGTTTTGAGATCATGCCCAATAGAAGACAGCAAGGTGGCTCGCAAATCATCGCGTTGCTTCAGTGCCCCGAAATCGCGGGCCTGTGCTTCAAGTTTGATGCGTTCGTGGGCTAATGCGGCTTGCCCCAATAATGTGGCAAATAACGTACGTTTTTCGGGCGCAACCGGATTCGCGCTGGTTGAGTGGCCAACACCTAGAACTGCAAGCACTCCCAATGAAGTCACAAGTGGGTGAAACTGCCAATCACTTGCAGTCAAGGTGCCAGTGTCCCGTCCCGTCATTTCTTTGCGATCAAATGCCCATTCGGCTGCGGCGATGTCCAGTGCTCCCATGGCAGGCTCGCTTGGTGTTGCTCCAATCACCTTCAAAGTGCGCTCTTTTTGGGTTAGCAGAACCGTTGACACATCCAGCAATGATGCGATTTCTTGGCAAACAATAGCTGCAGTACCTGCTTCGTCCGAAACGCCTGCGAGCCGTTGTCCGAATGCCGCGATCCCTGCATTTTCAGTGGCGGTTCGTGCGCCGATATTTGCTTCACGCCTCAATCGTCCCGTCAGCTGGCTGGCCACGATTGCGACACCTGTGAGAACAAGAAACGTGATGGCATTTTGTGGGTCGCTAATTGTGAACGTGTGGATCGGTGGCAGAAAGAAGAAATTATAGGCGAGCGCGGCGGATATGCTTGCGACCAGTGCGGGGCGAAGACCAAAAAGCGTTGCGGTCGCGATTACCGGAATCAGGTAAAGCAGATCGACCGAATTGGGACCAATCCAAGACGCAACAGCTACCGCACCACCGGTTGTAGCGGCCACCAGTGCCAAGCCGATGCTTGTACCAGACCAGTTGAAAGGCCTGCCGCCGCGCGCCTCATCTTTGATCCCATCAGGTCCCTGCGTTGTGGGCATCACATGAACGGCAATACCTTCTGAACCTCGCACCAATTGGTCAACAATCGAGCCGTGACGCAGTTCGAACCACCAGCTTCTTCGTGATTTGCCAATAACAACCGCGGTTGCCTTTGCCTCGACTATTTGGGCGCGAAGGCCCTCTGTGACTGTCGCGGCCGGGATAGTGGCAAGAGATGCCCCCATTTCAGCGGCGAGCTTGAGCGCCTTGGCTACCCGTGCCCTTGCTTGTTCGCTCAGCGTGGCACTGCGTGGCGTTTCCACAGTAACTGCTGTCCATGTTGCATGCATCGCATCGGCAAGCCGTTTTGTAGCGCGAATAAGTGCCTCGCTGCCGGGCTGATCGCCGACCGCAACGATAATTCGCTCGCCAGCCGCCCAATTGCCTGCATCGCCTACCAAACGGACATGCGTGAGCATCTGCTGGTCGATCGTCTGGGCTGCCCGCCTGAGTGCCAGTTCTCGCAGCGCTGAAAGGTTGGATTTGGAAAAGAAATGGCCGAGCGCGCGGGTCGCCTCGTGTGGCACATAGACCTTGCCCTCCTTCAATCGCTCGATCAATTCATCTGGCGGCAAATCGACAACCTCGACTTCGGCATCGTCAAGTATTGCATCGGGGACTGTCTCACGCACGCGCACGCGGGTGAAACCGGCCACAATATCGTTGAGGCTTTCAACATGCTGGATATTGAGCGTTGTTAGGACGTCTATTCCTGCGTCGCGCAGTTCCTCTATGTCCTGCCAGCGTTTTGGATGGCGGCTGCCGCTGGCATTGCTATGGGCAAATTCATCAACCAACGCCACTTGAGGCTTTCGTGCGATCATCGCATCGAGATCAAGTTCGGTCAGCTTATGCACCCCGTGCACAATGACGCGGCGAGGTAAAACCTCAAACGGCGCCACGAGTTTTTCGGTATCGGCGCGGCCGTGAGTTTCAACGATGCCAATCACGACGTCTTTGCCTTGCGACAACAGTTCGGCGCCCTCGCGCAGCATCTCGAATGTTTTGCCAACGCCAGGGGCGGCCCCCAAGAAAATCTTCAACCGCCCGCGTGCTTCCTTGCGCGCCTGTTTGAGTAGCGCTTCTGGGGATAGGCGGTTGGGTTCAGTCAAATTCACCGCACCTGATTAGCCGACAAGCGATCCAGTTGTCGATTGAGCATAAGGACGTTGACGCGTGGTTCGCCAATTATACCGAAGAGTGGATATTCGGTTGCTGTCGTGACCACCTTGCGGACCGCATCAGCGCTAACTCCGCGCGCCTTTGCCACACGCTCAATCTGCAAAATTGCGGCCTCGGGACTAACATGTGGATCAAGCCCCGAGGCCGAAGTGGTGACCAAGTCAACGGGAACAGCCCCTGTCAGGCCGTCTAAGCGAAGAGCCGCAACATCATTGCCGATGCGGTCCGCCAAATCTCTCGAACCCGGAGCGAGGTTGCTCGCCGATGAAGCCGATGCATCATAGCCATGACCTGCAGACGATGGCCGGGGACGGAAATAGCGATCCTGCGAAAATCCTTGGCCGATCAATTCGGAGCCTATGATTTTGCCGCTGTCACGCATCAGGCTGCCATTGGCTTGAGTTGGCATCAGCGCTTGCGCGACGCCTGTAATGCCCAAGGGGAAGGCCAATCCGAGCAACAGGGTGAATACAACCAGCATGACGATGGCTGGGCGAAGGGCGGAGCGAATTTCAGTCAACATGAAAATGTGCCTTTAAGCAAGGTTGAGGCCGGTTACGGCCATGTCGATGAGCTTGATGCCAATGAACGGCGCGATCAGGCCTCCGACGCCGTAAATGGCAAGGTTGCGGCTGAGCAAAGCGCCTGCGCTCGCTGGACGATATGCCACGCCTTTCAAGGCAAGCGGAACCAATGCCGGTATGATCAGGGCATTGAAGATGATCGCCGACAGGATCGCGCTTTCGGGGCTACCAAGACCCATGACGTTTAACGCGCCAAGGCTCGGGTAAAGCACGATGAATATCGCGGGCAGGATGGCGAAATATTTGGCGACATCATTCGAGATCGAAAATGTAGTCAAAGCGCCGCGCGTCATCAGCAATTGCTTGCCTAGCCCGACAATCTCTATGAGCTTCGTCGGATCGCTGTCGAGATCGACCATGTTGCCAGCCTCGCGGGCAGCCTGTGTGCCCGTGTTCATCGCCACACCCACGTCGGACTGCGCGAGCGCAGGCGCGTCATTGGTGCCGTCGCCGCACATCGCGACGAGCTTGCCGCCCGATTGTTCGGTTCGGATCAACTCGAGCTTGTCCTCCGGCGTCGCTTCGGCAAGGAAATCATCAACGCCGCTCTCGGCAGCAATACTGGCGGCGGTCAACGGGTTATCGCCGGTAATCATGACGGTGCGGATGCCCATGCGGCGCAGCTCGGCAAAGCGCTCGCGAATGCCCGCTTTGACGATGTCCTTTAGATGGATGACGCCCAGCAAACGGTTACCGTCGGCGACGGCCAAGGGCGTTCCGCCCGACCGAGCAATCCCGTCAGCAATTTCGCGAAGTGCATTCGCCTGCGTGGGATCGACACTGTCACCCAAGCGCTTCAACACAGCATCCACCGCACCTTTTATTAGCGAGCGTTCGCCAATTTTGAGGCCACTGACGCGGGTTTGCGAGGTGAACGCGATAGGCTCAGCACCTACAGGCATATCGTCGCCTTCACCTGCCAGCACGACAATAGAACGGCCTTCGGGGGTTTCATCTGCAAGACTAGCCATTCGCGCCGCGGCGACAAAATCGGCGTGTGCAACACCGGGAATAGGGAGGAACTCGGTCGCCTGTCGGTCGCCGATGGTAATTGTGCCGGTCTTGTCGAGCAATAAAGTGTCGATATCGCCAGCGGCTTCGACCGCCCGACCTGATTTGGCGAGCACATTAAATCGCACCAGCCGGTCCATGCCGGCAATACCAATTGCTGACAGCAAGGCCGAAATGGTGGTCGGGATCAGCGTCACAAACAATGCAAC
>JBATDO010000102.1:0-3140 GCA_049663505.1 Sphingorhabdus sp. | reverse complement strand
ATTCGGACGGCATAGCGATTCTCTCCTAAACTCTTTGTCCACCTTCTATTTAGCTCTATAGGAATGTCAAAATATCCAGAGGAATAGCTGTGTCTTTTGAAATTATTGCCGCTGCCACCAATTACATCCAATTTACCGACCTCGGCGTCGGGCCCGTTGCGCTTGATCTGGGATTCATGCAAATCCGGTGGTACTCACTGGGTTATCTTGCCGGCATATTGCTTGGTTATTGGTATTTGCTGAAATTGCTCGCTAGGCCTGGCGCGCCGATGTCGCGCGAGCACGCCGACGATATGATCCTTTATGCGACGCTTGGAATCATCCTCGGAGGACGAATTGGCTATATCCTCTTCTATCAACCATCAATTCTCCAGAACCCGGTCGACATCTTCAAGTTGTGGGAAGGCGGCATGTCCTTGCACGGCGGAACGATCGGTACGATTTTTGCAATCTGGCTGCTCGCGCGCAAGCACAAGCTCTCGTTCTTGCGGGTATGTGATTATATCGCTTGCGTGATCCCCTTTGGCCTGTTGCTGGTTCGTCTCGCCAATTTCGTGAATGATGAACTTTGGGGGCGCGTTACAGATGTGTCATGGGCGATCGTGTTTCCCAATGGCGGCGACCTTCCCCGCCATCCGAGCCAGCTCTACGAAGCGGCTCTTGAAGGCCTGCTGATGGCGGCCATCTTGTGGCCGTTGTTCTGGAAAACCGATGCCCGTTACAAGCCGGGATTCTTGTTTGGGATGGCAGCCCTTATTTACGGCCTGTCGCGTTTTGCCGTCGAATTTGTTCGTGAACCCGATGCACAGTTGCAATGGCTCGTTGAGCAGAGCGGTCTCAGCATGGGGCAATGGCTTACCATTCCGATGATATTGATCGGGCTTTTCTTGATCTTTACTGCGCAAGGAAGAAGACTGCGGGTGGAGCCAATCGCCGGAAGCAGTAGTGTCGCCTGAGCCGAACCAGCTGGCGCTTCGCCTGGCGAAGCAAATAGAAGCGTCTGGGCCTATCAGCGTCGCTGAATATATGCGTGCGGCCAATAACGAATATTATGGGAAGGCTGATCCGCTTGGTGCTGAAGGTGATTTCATCACCGCTCCAGAAATCAGCCAGATGTTCGGTGAACTTGTTGCGATGTGGCTCACTGATATCTGGATGCGAAAGGATAGACCATCCGACAGCTGTTATGTCGAGTTGGGGCCGGGCAGGGGCACATTGGCGGGTGATGCTCTGCGGGCAATGGCTCGCTTCGATTTTTCGCCGCGCGTGCATTTTGTCGAGACCAGCGAGGTATTGCGCGCCAAGCAATTGGCAAGCACCCCTGAGGCCACTTTTTCGGCCAGCATCGACGAGGTTCCCGGGGATGGACCGCTTCTGATCGTTGCAAACGAGTTTTTTGATGCGTTGCCCGTCCGACAGCTGATTGCAACCCATGCCGGATGGCGCGAGCGGGTCGTAGGACGCGACCGGGGGACAAAGTTTGCAGCCATGCCCGGGGCGCAGTCGATGGACGCGATTGTCCCCGATGTATTTCGCACCGCGCCTGTCGGCAGCATCTATGAATCAACTCCCGACGCGACAACGGTCATGCACGATCTCACCGCTCGATTGTCGAAGCAAGGCGGTGTGCTGTTGATTGTCGATTATGGATATGTCCAGCCCGGCCTCGGCAGTACCCTTCAGGCCGTGAAGAACCATGCCTATGCTGACCCATTCAGCGATCCTGGCAACTGCGACCTGACAGCGCATGTCAATTTTTTCGCGTTGGCCAATATTGCTCGGTCGCGCGGTCTCAATGTCGCCGGACCGACAACCCAGGGCGTTTGGTTGTCATCGCTCGGTATCAATCAGCGTGCTGCAATGCTTGCCGAAAAGTGGCCGGAGCGCGCGCAGGAAATCTTTGCCGCGCGTGACCGTCTCGTGAAGACCGACGAGATGGGCAGCCTGTTCAAGGTAATGGCGGTTCATTCCCCCAATTGGCCTGTGCCCGAAGGTTTCGGTCACACATCTGGCTAGTGGTCCAGTCAGCCGATCCACTGGGCGATTTGCATCGCAACATCATTGGCGGCGTCGTTCAGAGCAATACCTGCAGGTGCAGCCTCCAGACGGGTCATCGCCCTTCGAGCCTCAAAACGGCGCTTTTCGATGATTTTTCCCCGAGTCAACTTGACCGCGTCATAGACAATTACGGCTTCCATTGCCGATGCATCGACGCCAAATTCAAGCAGGTTTCCTGACAGATATTGCTGTGCCTTGCCGCCTGCATCGACCTCGTTGAGTACGAGCTTTCCAGTTTTTGAAGAAATGGTCTCCATCAACAGGAGCTGAAGCAGTCGAGCAGGCTTGTCCGCCCAAACGGCATCCTTGAGATAGGCAATGCTGCTGTCATCGATCTGGACAGGAACCCGGTTGGTATCCAACTTGCGCGGCGCTTGCGGCATCAGGACAATCAGTGCATCGCTGGCATTCGCGCTGCTCGTTGCGCCGCTTGCAACGCTGTTTGCCGCGGTCAATACCAACATGGACGGCGGTGCCTTGGCCCCGAAACTTACGCATGCCCCAAGCATCAGGGCCATTGCGCTTGAGATCAACACGCGACGAAAAAGTGGGCTTTGGATCATGGTCACTTCCGCTTCCGCTGGTTGGGTTCATAGTCAGGTAGTGCCGGAGAGCTCACAAGGCTGCCGACACCATCCTGGTCTATCCGCTCGGTGACCGACTTGAGCGAGCCGGACACGTCACGCAGGTCGCGTGCCAGTTGGTTGATTTCAGGCAATGTCTGCGTGTTGAATGTTTCCAGTGCCGGATTGGCGTTGTTCAATGTCGTCTCCAGAGCCGCCAGGCTTCCATTGGCAGACCGGAGGGTCTTTCGCAGTTCGTCGAGCATGGGCCTCCCCTCGCTGTCCAGCAACTTGTTGGCTGATCCTGCCATCAATGTCAGCTCGTCGGCGGCAAGGCCGACTTTCTGAAGGGTTAGCCGAGATTCCTGGACAGCAGCGCGCATGTCAGGCGCCTGCGTTGCCAGGGAGCCCGACAGGCTTTCAACATTGTCGAGAATCTGCTGGATCGATTGCTGGTTCTTGTCTGAAAGGATATTGGTGAGCCGTTCGGTGAGCGTCGACAACCGTTCGAGCAAAAGC
>JBATDO010000101.1:0-4574 GCA_049663505.1 Sphingorhabdus sp. | reverse complement strand
GATCGCCCGTGTAGATCATTCGAAAGGGGTGATGGAGTTGATAGTTCACCCGCGCGACTGCTGGCCTGGGAAACTGAGCCCCAGCAAAACACAGGGAAAAATTGAAGCAAAGACAAGCATCTCCGGCCCCGTTCTGATTGGCGCCACAATGGGGAGCGGCGACCCAGAGCATCATTTCAATGGCAAGATTGATTCCCCTGCAGTCTTTGCTGAATGGCTATCTGATGATGCGCTTGATGAAGTGGTCGCTGGCAACCGACCGGCGCCGCCAGCTGCCGCATGGGACTTCAGTGCAGATCAAACCGCATTGACGATTGCAGACTCGGTCGGAGGAGCACCCGTGCGCCTGATCAACATGCCTATGCGCGCGGTTACCGGCCATCGCTGGACTGGAAAATCACTAAGCCCCGCCGAGTGCCCTCAGGATTATACTGCAATCCATTTTCACGATGATGATTGCGATGATGCCATGTGGCCAGAGACGCTCAGGCTGCCCGTTCCAAATGATCTTGGCAGCGGCATTTATGCCTTCCATCTGCAAACACCGGATGGGGACGAAGATTACATTCCGTTCTTTGTGTTACCTCCGCGAGAAGGACCTTTTGCATCCATCGCGTTCTTGGCGCCGACGTATAGCTATCTGGCTTACGGCAATGCGCACGTGGAGGATCGCTTTTTGAATGATCCGGCCTATCAACTCTTCTTTCCGGATGCAGGCAAGCTGTACCCATCTCAAAAGCAGGACCGCTATGTCCTCGATCAAAAATTAAACAGTACCTACGATCTTCATTCCGACGGCAGCGGCGTCGCTTATGCCTCGCGGTTGGTTCCGCAGGTCCATTTTCGGCCAAAGGTCAATTTTCAGTTCTTACGTTCGCTTCATGGCAGTCCGCATCAGTTTAATGCTGATCTTCACCTTGTCGATTGGATGATTGAAAAGGGATTTAAGCACGATGTGCTGACAGATGAGGTGCTCCACGAAGAGGGTGCCGCCTTGCTTTCGCCCTACCGCGTAATTGTCACTGGCACTCACCCTGAATATTGGTCCGGAGAGATGCTCGATGCGTTCCAGTCCTACCTTAAAAGCGGTGGGCGCGTGATGTATATGGGGGGTAATGGTTTCTTCTGGGTCACGACCCCGCACCCGCACGCTCCGCATGTTTTAGAGATCCGCAAATGGGGCGCGACCCGGGCATGGGAGGCATTGCCGGGAGAGCGACATCATTCAACCACTGGAGAGCCGGGCGGCGTGTGGCGCAACCGCGGGCTGGCACCGCAAGCTTTGGTCGGAGTTGGGTTTACCGGCCAGGGAATGGATGTCGGCGCGCCCTATCGCCGTAGCGAAGAGAGCTATGACGAAAAATGGGCCTATGTGTTTGATGGAATTGAGGGGGATGTATTCGGCGACACCCCGTCACTCGTTTTAGGGCATGGGGCAGCCGGCTTTGAACTCGACCGGATCGATCCCGCGCTCGGCTCCCCGCCAACCACCGTTTGCCTCGCACAGTCATTTGGCCACAGCAAAGGCTATCAAGTCGCTGTTGAAGAATTGCTTGCTACACAGCCAGGAACCGGCCCAGAAAATCCGCTGCTGCGATCAGACATTGCTCATGTAACTTACCCGAATGGTGGCGCTGTATTTTCTGTCGGGTCGATCAGCTTTTGCGGGAGTCTTTCTTATAATGACTACGACAACGATGTTTCGCGGTTGACCCAGAACATATTAGAGAAATTCTTAGAATAAGACCAATACGCGCGATGATTATTAAAATACTGGAAATTATTTCTCTAATCAAAATAATATAATAAACTTACGTATAATCAATGAGGGAGAAAAGTTATGACTACATCAAGGAAAATTTTCGTCTGCCAACTAGTTGCCAGCACCTGTCTTTTTGCACTTGCAACGCCATCACTGGCGCAGAGCGCCACCGAACCAGACGTCATCATCGTGACAGCCAATAAGAAATCCGAGAACCTGCAAGAGGTGCCGATTGCCATTACGGCCATTGGCGAAAGGGCTTTGGACCTTCAAGGAATCACAGAGACAAAAGATCTGAGCGGACTAGCTCCCAACGTTTCAGTCAACGGTGCGGTCACAAATGCGACGGCGGCTGTAATCACTATTCGTGGTATTGCGACGCCCGCTGACGAATCCATGGGGCAGGACTCTCCGATTGGGCTATATCTTGACGGCGTGTATCTGGCGCGTTCCTCGGCTGCGTCTTTTGAAGTAACTGACATCGAACGGATCGAGGTTTTGCGCGGCCCGCAAGGTACCTTGTTCGGCCGAAATACAACTGGCGGCGCGATCAATTTCATTACCAAGGCACCGTCTGACGAAAGCAGCATAAAATTGCGCGCGGGATATGGTAATTTTGGTTTGTGGCAAGGGCGGGTGACGGTCAATACGGGCACTATTTCCGATATTGCCCGCATGACGTTTAGCTATATGCATAAACAGCGGAACGGTACCGTCGACAATTTGTTGGAACCAAAAGACAGCAGAGATCCAGGGTCGTATAATACTGATTCTGCGCGCTGGGCGACCGAAATTGATTTGACTGACAATATCAAGATTACTAATATTTTTGATTATACGCATATCGATTCAATTACACCTGCCAATCAGTTAGTGGCCGTTGGCAATGGGGTTTTTCGTCCCAATGTAGTGATCGACGGCTTCACCCATGCCCAGGTTCAGCCCGCCAATGTTGCGGGCTACCTTGCCGCAGCAACAGCGCTGGATGCTGGTTGCGGTAAGCCAGTTCAAAGAGCTTTGCTCGACCCAATTTGCCTGCAGGACAATGACACTAATACTGACAAGCTGTGGGGCAACCTCTTCCGGGTCGAGGCTGATTTTGACACGGTCCTCATCCGTTCTTCCACCTCGTTCCGGCGATGGCGCAATAATATTCGTTCAACAGATCTTGACGGCTTAGGAAGAGTCGAGGGACCACTTCTTAGCGCCGCTACAACGCTGAACGGATTTCCTGTCGGAGTGCTGGAACTTTTCCAACCACCCGCGACTGCCGCTTTTTTGGCTAGCCAGTCTGTGCCCAGGACAGTCACTCCATTTTTTGAGAACGAAGCCATTCGGCGGCAAAATCAATTTAGCCAGGAGCTGGAAATAGTATCCGATATTGGCGGCGATTTTGAGTGGGTTTTGGGTGCTTTTTACTTCAAGGAAAGCGGTTACGAGTCCAACCCGCAGGGCATAGGCTTTGTGGTTGATACCAATCAGGCGGTGTTCAATACCACGAATTTTGGTGCACTGGCTCCGCTTCTGCAAGCGAATAACCCAGAGCAATTCCGCATTTCTCCAGTGGCGACGACGCTTGGTTATACATTTAGCGCCAGATCAATGGCTCTCTATGGTCAACTTGCCTATCGCCCCGGCGGCGCAGATGGACGGTTTGGTGTGACGCTGGGTCTGCGCTATTCATGGGACAAGAAGACGATGGAGCGTTTCCAGAATGGTCCGACCCCTTATACAGACCCCGTCGAAATTGCTCTCAATCAGCAATCTGCCAATTTTAGCTCACCATCTGGGCATTTGACGCTCGACTATCGCGCCACTGACAACGTCAACCTCTATGCCAGGGTAGCCAAGGGCTATCGCTCGGGCGGATTTAACTCGCGGCAGCCCACAAGCGTAGCCGATAACATTGGCCTCATCCCATTTAATGAGGAGAATATCTGGTCCTATGAAGTGGGTGCAAAAACCCAGTTTTTTAACCGCCTGACACTTAATGCCGCAGCATTCTACAACGTGTACAAAGATCAGATAGCGGCGGTTCCAATTCCCATCGTTGGCGGTGGTAGCTTCGGGACCGCACTCGTGAATGCTGGTAAAACAATTTATACTGGTGTCGAAATTGAGGGTCGGTTTAACGTAACGGACAATCTGCTGCTCGATGGCTCATTTGGGTATGTTCATAAAAATGTGAAGGAATTCCCCGGAGCAGACATCACCGGAGTAGTGCGCAATATCGCAGAGGTGATTACCTTGACTCAATCACCTGATTACACCGCAAATGCAGGCGTGACTTACTCCGCGCCCTTGGGTGATAGCGCAAATCTGACTGCCCGTGTCGGGTGGTCATACACATCCTCTCAGGAACAATTTGCCAACCCTCTTACTGCTCCATTTCAGCAAGAAACCAAAGCCGGTGCCCGCAGCTTGTGGAACGCGCAGCTACGCGTGGACGACATTATGCTGGGCGGTTTTGGCAACGGCCTTGGGGTCACGCTGTGGGGCAAGAACATTTTTGACAAAAAATACGTATCGCGCGGCGTTGACTTTGGGCAACTTGGCTTTGGCTCGGTGATTTATGGTGACCCTGCGACTTACGGCGTAACAGTTGACATGGCATTTTGAATAACTCGCAACCCCCGGTGCAGCGAGCGACTTGCATCGGGGAATGTTGCAAAAGTGTGAGAATTAGGTGCCGGAGCTCGAGACGGGTGAGAGGATAATTTTCAAAGAAATGTCAAGAAAGACTTCATTCAGTCGGCGCAAAGCCATTGCCGGTGCCGGGTTAGTCGGCGCTGCAGCGCTCACTGTTTGGGCA
>JBATDO010000100.1:0-6897 GCA_049663505.1 Sphingorhabdus sp. | reverse complement strand
CCGGTCCCGGATCATGCGGCTGGTCACTTTCGTGCCTTCTCTGCCTGCCATCGGACTGTCGTTAACAGAAAAGCGCATTGACAGTGTCGGCGGATCGATCGGTTGAGCTTGCAACGGCTCGGTCACGCTCGGTTCGGCGATCGTGTCAGCCACAGTTGCAGTGGTTAAACCCGCGATTGATATGATGTCGCCTGCCTTGGCTTCGTCGACTGGTACGCGTTCCAGCCCCCTGAACGACATGATTTTGGATGCGCGTCCCGTTTCGACAATCTTGCCGTCCGGACTCAATGCGTGAATTTGCTGGTTTACCTTGACCGTGCCCGAGAGCACCAGGCCGGTCAGTATGCGTCCGAGGAAGTTGTCACGGTCAAGAAGTGTTACGAGCATCTTGAATTCGCCATCAACGTCCGCTTTTGGTTCGGGGACGTGGGCAACGATGGTTTCGAACATCGGCGTCAACGTGCCTTCACGCGCACTTGGGTCTGTCGAGGCATAGCCATTGCGACCTGAGGCGTAGAGCACGGGAAAATCGAGCTGCTCGTCTGTTGCATCGAGCGAAACGAAAAGGTCAAAGACTTCGTCCAACACTTCTTGAATCCGTTCATCCGGACGATCAACCTTGTTGACCACCACGATCGGGCGAAGTCCCAGCGCGAGGGCTTTGCCGGTCACGAATTTAGTCTGCGGCATCGCGCCTTCCGACGAGTCGACCAGAAGGATGACGCCGTCAACCATCGACAAGATGCGCTCGACCTCGCCGCCAAAGTCAGCGTGTCCAGGCGTGTCGACGATGTTGATGCGGGTGCCTTCCCATTCGACGCTCGTGCACTTTGCAAGAATCGTGATGCCACGTTCCTTTTCGAGGTCATTGGAATCCATTGCGCGCTCTTCAATGCGCTGGTTGTCTCGGAATGTACCGGACTGGCGGAAAAGTTGGTCAACGAGGGTGGTTTTGCCATGATCGACGTGTGCGATGATAGCGATATTACGCAGAGACATTTGGAATGGGCCTTTTGGGAGGTCGTTTTGGCAGCAACATGCAACCAGATTCTCGGGCGCCCTTAACTGAATTTGTGCGCTGCGGCAAGGATTGCTATGCGCAGATGATGTATGAATTTGTAAGAGACGGGTTGTTCCATTTTGTAAATGCCTGCTCAGACAGGCAGTTGAGGGCGATTGATGCCGCACTTGATGGGGTGAAGCAGCACGAGGCAGGTGTGCGACTTTACCGAATCCCGTCTCTTGGCGCGCCATTGGATGCCGAGGGTTGTGTCGGACAGTTCGCCGCCAGGCTGATTGGGGCGGGCGCTTTTCCAGTGCGAGCAATATTGTTCGACAAGGGTGTAGCCAAAAATTGGGCGCTTGGATGGCACCAAGACCGCACAGTCGTCGTAAAAATGCGCGCGGACGTTCACGGATTCGATGCCTGGTCGGTTAAGGCTGGACTTCAGCATGTTGCACCCCCAATCGAGATCCTGAACAAAATGGTAACCCTGCGCCTGCATCTTGATCCGGTCTCCAAAGACAACGCGCCACTTGAGGTGGCCATCGGCTCGCACCGGCTAGGACGCATTGCCGAAAGTGATATCAACGACGTAGTGGGAAACTCACAGATTGCCACCTGCCTGGCACAACGCGGCGACCTATGGGCATATTCCACGCCGATTTTGCATGCATCTGCTGCGTCGTTGTGGCCCAATAGGCGACGCGTTTTACAGGTCGATTATGCTGCCTGTGACCTGCCTGGTGGTCTGGAGTGGCTGGGGATAACATGACGAGGTTTGTACCCGACCCGTTCATCGTGCTTTTAATTGGCGCCGTGCTCCTGGGATGGCTATTTCCCGTGTTCGGCGCAGGTTTGCCATTGGCACAAAATGCCAGCTTTGCAGGAATCTTTGCACTTTTTTTCCTGCACGGCCTGAAACTCCCGCGCGAAGAGGTTTCCCGTGCGGCCAAGGCGTGGCATCTGCAAGCAGCGATGTTGAGCATCACTTTTGTTCTCATTCCCATTGCGGGCTGGGGCGTTTCAAGGCTCGCAAATGGCTGGATCCCCAACATCCTCGCATCTGGCTTACTCTATTGCGCAATTTTGCCGTCCACCGTGCAATCGGCGATCAGCTATTCTTCTATTGGAAAGGGCAATGTCGCGGCTTCTGTTGTCGGTGCGGCGCTCTCCAACTTGCTCGGGATACTGGCAACGCCGCTATTGTTCGCCTTGTTGCTCGGGGAGGCTGCAGGCAATACGGTGGGGACTGATGTCGTCGCAAAGATCGTTACAATGCTTCTTTTGCCATTCGCCTTGGGCCAGGTCATGCAGCGCTGGCTGGGTGGCTGGGCCGCCCGGCAAAAAGCGCTGCTCGGATATTTTGACCGCGGCGTGATATTGCTCGCTGTTTATGTAGCATTCAGCTCTGCAGTCACGAGTGGAGCATTGTCTCAGGTTAGGGGCAGCGATTTGCCGAAATTATTGGTCGTAGCCAGCCTCCTGCTTGTCTTTGCGTTCGCATCCGCCTGGAGCATCGGCTCCTTGTTGAAACTGGATCGCCCGGACAAGGTGAGCCTGCTTTTCGCCGGGGCTCATAAAAGCCTTGCGACGGGCGCGCCGATGGCCGCCTTGTTGTTCCCGGCTGAGATTGCAGGCGTCATGATCTTACCGGCTATCTTTTACCATCAGCTGCAATTGATTGCGTCGGCACCAATCGCTGCCCGCTTGGCTAAAGGCTCCTGAGTGCTTCAGCAGGCCGCGCAGCCAGGATTGGCAAAGACCCGATCATCCCCAGAACGAAGGTCAACCCTGCACCCCCAATGAGAGTGACCGCCAGCACCCCAGGGTCTGGAGCAAAACCGAAATCAAAAATCTGTGTGATCACATACCAGCCTGCACCAAGCCCAAGAGCTAACGAAACAATGCCCAGAATTAACGCGAGTGCCCCATATTCCATGGCCTGCGCACCCAGTATCTGGGAGCGGGTGGACCCCAGCAATTTGAGGATAACGCTATCATAGACACGGCTTGCACGAGCAGCGGCGATGGCGCCGACAAGCACCGCAATGCCCGCGAGAATCGCAATGGATGCTGCAGCAGCGATGGCTTGAGCCATCTGAGTGAGCAAATTGGTAACCTGGCCAACGACTTCGCCCACTTCAATCAGCGATGCGGACGGAAATGCAGGCGGGATGGACCGGGCCAATATTGGTTCGGCATCCTTGGGCACGGTGAGCGTTGCGACCATGTTGTGCGGCGCTGCATCAAGTGAACCGGGAGAATAGACCATGACGTAATTGAGGCCGAAATTATCCCATTCCACCTTACGCAATGAGGCAATTTTGGCTTCTACCTCGACGCCCAGCAGGCTGATGGTCAAGCTGTCGCCGACCCCAATTCCAAGGCTCCGAGCGACGTTCTCTTCAAGGCTTACCAGTGGCGGCCCACTATAGCCCGATGGCCACCAATTACCGGCGGTCAATGTGCTGCCCTTTGGCAGTGTCGCGCTATATGTAAGGCCGCGGTCTCCATTCAATATCCACGCACCTTCTGGCAGGCTTTCGAGCTCGTCGACCCGTTGTCTACCATAAGCAACGACTGAACCTCGCAGCGCCGGTATCATGTTGATAACTGCGCCAGGAGCTGATGCCTTGACCATCTCGGTAAAACGCTGCGCGTCCTCTCGCGGAATGTCGAGTACGAAAAAGCTGGGCGCGCGATCAGGCACGGTCTTGCTTATTTCAGCGTTGATGCTGGTTTGGATTGCAGCGAGCGTGATAAATAAAGTTAGTCCCAGGCCAAGAGCGACCACCAAGGCAGAAGTCTGCGCTCCCGGTCGGTGAAGATTGGCTAGTGCGAGGCGAAGCAGGGGCTGCTTGGGGCGCGGAATGTGGCCAGCCAACTTGCGAAGTCCCCATGCAATCAATGACAGGACCGCAAGCAGCGCAAATGCAGCGCCGATAAACCCCAGAGAGAATAGTGGCTCACGTGCAGTGCCCACAGCTATCGCCACAATGGCAGTGATTGCACCGCCGACCCATGGAATGGTTAACCGATCGAAACGTGAAGTGGGATCGACGACTGCTCGCAACAGGCCTGCTGCGGGAACTGTACGCGCCTTGGCAAGTGGTGGCAGTGCAAATGCAAGCGCGATGAGTAAGCCATAGAGCGCGCTTACTGCAAGCGGCTTTGGATAAAGGGCAAATCCGGGTGCTACAGGTAGGATGTCTCCGGCCACAGCTCCAATCGCGAGCGGCAGGATGCTGCCCACTGCAAGTCCTGCAAAAATTGCGAGCACCGCAACGCTGACAATTTGCATCATGTAAATCTTGAAGATTATTCCGCTGTCCGCGCCTATAACCTTGAGTGTTGCAATGCTTGTTCGCTTGCCGACCAGGTAACTGCTGACACCATTGCCAACACCAATTCCGGCAATCACAAGCGCGGCCAGTCCAACCAATGTCAGGAATTGCCCCATTCGCTCTATGAACCGGCGTGTGCCGGGCGCTCCGTTTGTACGGTCAGTCAACTCCCATCCCGCGCTTGGAAACTGCGTTTCCAGCTGCTTTGCCAGCAAAACGGGGTCGGTGCCGGGCGATAATTTCAACCGGTATTTTGCTTCGTACAGGCTGCCAGGTTGGATGAGGCCGGTGCTATCGAGCGAGTCCATGCCGATAATGGCGACCGGGCCCAGAGTAAATCCTTCCCCCAGCCGATCCGGCTCATTTCTGATAATGCCGTCAACTAAGAAACGAGCTTCGCCGAACCGAACAGGGTCACCCTTTGCAAGCTTTAGCCGGTCTGCCAGGGTCGGGCCCACGTAAATGCGCCCACTTCGCGGTGCACCCACGGTTCGGCCATCAGCCAAGACGAGTTTGCCGTAATGAGGGTAGGCCGCATCTACGGCCTTGAGCTCGGCCAATATACTTTCCTGGCCAACTCCATCGATTGCCATGGCCCGCAAACGGACCGTTTCAGAGAGCGTTCCGACCGCGCGCAATGCCACCATTTCGGCTGGCGTTGCTTCCCGCTGCGCCACCGAAATCTCAATATCCCCACCCAGTATCGTTTGTCCGCGCCTGGACAGTTCATCTGCAATTCCAGCCGTCAGGCTTCCGATTGCTGCAAGTGTGGCAACGCCGAGGAACAGGCATATTGCCAGCAATCTGAGGCCCCGAAAACGCGCGCTCAGATCACGTCGAGCAATACGCCACATGGTTGCCAACGATGGGGTCAAGCCGCTTGCTCCACGACCTGGCCATCCTGCATCACAATCACGCGGTCGCATTTTGCGGCAAGGGCAGGGTCATGTGTAATAATCAAGAGTGTCGCCCCAAGGGCACTGCGGCGATCGAACAATAATTCGATAATGGAAGCGCCGGTTGAGCCATCGAGGTTGCCGGTGGGCTCATCGGCGAAAATTATACTCGGGCTGGCAGCCATTGCGCGTGCGATCGCTACTCTTTGTTGCTCGCCTCCCGAGAGTTGCGAGGGGTAATGGGTGAGGCGGTGTCCGAGCCCCACAGCCCGAAGTTCAGTGGCTGCACGGTCAAATGCGTGGTCCATTCCCGCCAGCTCCATTGGGACTGCAACATTTTCCAGGGCACTCATGGTTGGCAACAAGTGGAATGCCTGAAGCACGATGCCAATCCGACCACGTCGAGCGCGGGCCAGATCGTCTTCATCCATCGTCGTGAAATCAAGGCCATCGACCAGGACCGTCCCACCACTTGCGCGCTCAAGGCCAGCCAACACAGCCATGAGCGAGCTCTTGCCCGATCCTGAAGGCCCCAGCAGCGCAACGCTGGTACCGTGCGGCACGGCCAAATCGACACCCCGCAAAATGTCGACGGCGCCATCCCCTGCGCCAAGGGTAAGCGTGACATTCGTCGCGCGGATTGCCATATCCGGCGTATCAGTGATCGGTGCGTGCAAGGAAGGAGCCTTTTGATGCGAAATATTGGAGTATATGGGGCGTTGTTCCTGCTTATCCAAGCCCTTGTCGCTTGCGGCCCTGCCTCGCAATCGACCAAGGACCAACCCGCGCCGACAAAGAGCATTAGCGCGATTGACACCATGTCGGATGCCAAGCTGGTCGTGGTGTTCGGCGATAGCCTTTATGCCGGGTACCGCCTGGGACCAAAAGAGGGTTTTGCGCCACAATTGCAGGCGGCACTTGGTCGTAACGGCGTAAAGGCACGGGTACATAATGCAGGTGTATCAGGCGACACCACGGCCGCCGGAAAATCACGACTGTCATATGTGCTCGATAACCTGGAACGCAAACCTGATCTTCTTGTTCTTGGACTGGGAGGAAATGACATGTTGCGAGGGATAAAGCCGGACGAGACGCGCGCGAACCTGAGAGAAATGATGGCTGAAATCAAAAAGCGTGACAATACTGACCGGGATGCTTGCCTCGCCGAACATGGGCGCAGACTACAGCAGCGTTTTCAACTCGATATTCCCCTCGCTTGCCAAGCAATATGACGTGCCCCTTTATCCATTTTTTCTCGATGGCGTGGTTGCTGACAACCAGCTGATGCTGGGAGATGGAATCCACCCAAATGCCAAGGGTGTCGCGCGAATCGTCGAAGGAATTACGCCGCTGGTCGAGAGCTCTTTGAACGCATCTGGTTCGTAGTGTCTTAATAAAATAATACAGCTGGGGACGGATTTGCTTGAAATCGCCAATGCGCCGTTCCATTTGTATGGGAATATTAAAGGCCGAGGAAAAATTGCCATGTCGACCGACACAGTTACCGAAACGATAAGCGACCTGAAATTGACGCCTCCTGATCCGGTGCCAGTGGTTGCACCGCAGCAGGCCATGGGACTGGTTCCGGTGACAGATGAGCAAAAGACAAAGCTCGAAGAGCGCGTTGAGGCATATATTGCAGACCTGATCGCAC
>JBATDO010000099.1:0-7652 GCA_049663505.1 Sphingorhabdus sp. | reverse complement strand
CGCTTGATCCAGAAAGCGTTGTCGCGTGGGCACGTGAGCGGATTGCTGCATTCAAGGTGCCCAAGTCAGTCGACGTCATTGCCGCTTTGCCGCGCAACGCCTCTGGCAAGATATTGCGCAAGGACCTGCGCGCACCCTATTGGGAAGGTCGCGAAAGACTGGTGAACTGAATGGACATGGCCGCACCGGCGCAATTGGAGGAATTTCGGGCTGAAGTCCGAGATTGGCTCGCGGCGAACCTGACTGATGAATTGCGCGAAGTGGATCGCAAATCCACCAGTGCGTTCATCGATAAGCCATTCAATCTGGCATGGCAGAAAATCCTTTATTCAAAGGGATGGGTCGCGCCATATTGGCCCAAGGAGTATGGCGGTCTGGGCTGGAACGAAGAGCAGCGTTATATTTTTGAATGCGAATGTGCATCGGCGGGCGCACCAAGCCTGTCACCCATGGGTTTGAAAATGGTGGCGCCCAGCATCATGAAGTTTGGGACGGATGAACAAAAAACCCATTATTTGCCTAGGTTACTGGCTGGAGTTGATTACTGGTGCCAAGGGTATTCGGAGCCCCAGGCCGGATCGGACTTGGCGTCCCTTGCTCTTCGCGCCGACAAGGTAGGTAGCGATTATGTGCTCAACGGATCAAAGATTTGGACCACGCATGCGCATTGTGCCAATCGCATGTTCTGTCTCGCCCGCACAAGTCGTGACGGCCGTCCCCAAGAGGGTATCACATTCTTGTTGCTTGAGATGGCTACGCCCGGAATTAGCGTTAGACCCATCGTGTCGTTGTCTGGTGACCATGATTTCAACCAGGTCTTCTTCGATAATGTCTGTGTTCCCCAATCGGGCAGGCTTGGAGAGGAAAACCAAGGTTGGGCTGTTGCGAAATATCTGCTCGAATTCGAACGCTCTGCAGCCTACGCGGCAGGGCTCAAATCTAGCTTGGAGCAGGTTAGGAAAATTGCGTTGGCGACCGATGATGGACCCGGGAGAAAGCTGATGGACCGCCCAGCAGTTCGCCGCAAGTTCGCAATGCTCGCAGCGCAGCTCGACGCGATATATGCCGTGGAGCGGTCCGTGATGGGAAAAATTAGCAAGGGCGAAAATCCAGGACCTGTCTCGTCGATGCTCAAGGTCCAGGGTACCGAGGCTCAGCAGCAGATCCAGGAATTCGCGATCGAGCTGGCCGGCCCATATAGCTCCCCATTTCAGATCGAGGCGCGCCAGCCTTGTAGTTCTGTTGACTTTGCCGGCCCGGAAAACCTGCTCGCAGTGACCGCGCGCTACTTCAACGGTCGTGCCGCTTCGATTTATGGCGGTTCCAATGAAATTCAACGTGGAATAATGGCAAAAATGGTGCTCGGCATTTAATGGGTGGTATCGAGTGCGGCCATTACCGTGTCGACTAATTCTGTTCGACAAATTATCAGATCTGGAAGGTAAGGATCTGTATTATTGTATTTAATCTGGGACCCATCAATGCGTCCGCAATATAGCCCAGATGCCTCGGCGACAGCGACCGGTGCACAATTGTCCCACTCATATTGACCGCCACTGTGCAGGTATATGTCGGCTTCGCCGCGGACCACTGCCATGGCCTTGGCTCCAGCCGATCCCATGGGAACCAGTTCAGCACCCAGAATTTCGGCAACGGCAAGTGCTTCTGCTGCCGGGCGTGTCCGGCTGACCACCATTTTCAGAGGAATATTCTGTGCCTTGAGTTGCTGAGGTTCATGTGATGCCAAGGTGAGCCCGATACCCGGCAAAGCAACTGCTCCCGATTGCGCAATCCCTTGCACTGCCAGCGCCACGTGCACCGCCCAGTCATCGCGCCCCTCGCTATATTCACGTGTGCCATCAAGCGGATCAACAATCCAGACACGACTGGCATTCAATCGCGATGGGCGGTCCTTTTCCTCTTCGGAAAGGAGTGCATCTTGCGGATGTGCGCTGCGCAGGCTGTCACATAAATAGGCATTGGCCAGCCTGTCACCTTCTTGGCCCAGTTCCTTGCCTGTTAATCGCCCAGATCTTTGCAGTTCCAGAAGCAACTTTCCGGCTTCGCTCGCCAGGTATTTGCACAATTCGGCATCGGTCATAAATCGTGGCTCCACACACCTATGATCCTTGCAACGATTTGCTCTGCTGCAGCTTCCGGCGTGGTTTGTGCTGTATCAATCCGAATATCAGGTTCTCGCGGCGTTTCATAGGGACTGTCGATGCCTGTGAAATTCTTGAGCATCCCGCTACGAGCCTTCTTGTAGAGCCCCTTTACGTCGCGACGCTCGGCTTCCTCGATTGGCGTATCAATGAAGATCTCCAAAAACTCGCCCTGGGGTAACATTGCACGAACCATTTCTCGTTCCGCACGGAATGGAGATATGAATGCTGTGAGAACGATCAGTCCGGCATCAGTCATCAACTTGGCTACTTCACCGACGCGTCGGATATTTTCGATGCGATCAGCATCGGTAAAGCCCAGGTCCTTGTTCAGCCCATGTCTTATGTTGTCACCGTCCAGCAGGAAACTATGACGACCAAGAGCGTACAGCTTCTTTTCGACCAAATTTGCGATGGTTGATTTGCCAGATCCGGATAGACCTGTGAACCATAACAGCTTGGGAACCTGACCTTTTTGCTGGGCATGGGCATCCCTACTTATGTCAATGGCCTGCCAATGGATGTTTTGCGCACGGCGCAGGCTGAAATTCAGCATTCCTGCAGCGACAGTCGCGTTGGTGATCTTGTCGATCAGTATAAATCCACCCAGGACGTGGCTGTCGACATAGGATTCAAATACTACTGGTCTGTCGGTCGTCAACTCGGCAACGCCAATGGCGTTCAGTTCCAATGTCTTGGCCGCGAGATGCTCCATGGTGTTTACGTTGACCTGGTATTTTGGCGGTTGGATGGTCGCAGAAACGAGTTGAGTGCCAAGTTTCAGCCAATAAGATCGCCCCGGGATCAATGGGTCGTCGGCCATCCAGACGATATTGGCCTCAAACTGGTCGGCTGCCTCCAGAGGAGCTTCGGCTGTTGCGATGACGTCGCCGCGTGAGCAGTCAACCTCGTCTGCAAGGCACAAGGTCACGGATTGCCCGGCAACCGCTTCATCAAGATCACCGTCCATGGTCACAATGCGCGAAACCGCGGAGTTCTTGCCGCTGGGCAAAATGCGCACAGGGCTGCCCTTGCGGACGCAGCCGCTTGCGATCTGGCCAGAGAAGCCGCGAAAATCGAGGTCTGGGCGGTTGACCCATTGGACAGGGAGGCGAAATGGCTTTGCCTGGTCGCTGGTCACATCTAGTTCCACATTTTCCAGATGCTCGACCAGTGATGTGCCTACATACCATGGCGTGTTGACAGATAATGAGGTTATATTGTCACCCTTGAACCCCGAAATTGGAAATGGAGTAAAGTCGGCAATCCCGATGTCACGCGCGAACAATCGATAGTCTTCAACAATATTTGCAAAGCGAAGCTGGTCATAATCGACAAGATCCATCTTGTTCACTGCAAGCACGATGTTTCGGATACCCAGGAGATGCGCGATATAACTGTGCCGCCGGGTTTGGGTCAGCATACCTTTGCGGGCATCCACCAAGATTATGGCAAGGTCGGCGGTTGATGCACCTGTCACCATATTTCGCGTATATTGCTCATGGCCAGGTGTATCTGCGACGATGAATTTTCGCTTTTCAGTGGTGAAGAAGCGGTAGGCAACATCGATGGTTATACCCTGTTCGCGCTCGGCCGCCAGGCCATCTACCAGCAAGGCAAAATCGATTTCCTGACCTTGAGTCCCAACCCGCTTGCTGTCTGCTTCCAAAGCTGCCAGCTGATCTTCGAAAATCATTTTGGAATCGTAGAGTAAACGACCAATCAGGGTAGACTTGCCGTCGTCCACGGACCCGCAAGTGATGAAGCGAAGCAGTGACTTGTGTTGGTGCATGTCAAGATAGGCATTGATGTCTTCTTTGATCATTGCATCTGTTTCGTAAGCAGCAGACATCAGAAATAGCCCTCCTGCTTTTTTTTCTCCATACTGGCCGACTGGTCATGGTCAATCGCTCTGCCTTGCCGCTCAGATGTGGTCGTCAGCAGCATTTCCTGAATTATCTCAGGTAAGGTGGCAGCTGTGCTGGCGACTGCGCCTGTTAACGGGTAACAGCCCAGTGTTCGAAATCGGATCGAACGTTCCACGGGCACTTCCCCCTCGTGCAATCGGAAACGCTCGTCGTCTACCATGAGCAACATGCCGTCGCGTTCGACGGTTGGCCTGGGCGCACTGAAATACAAAGGGACGATGGGGATATCGTTGAGATGAATATACTGCCAGATGTCGAGTTCGGTCCAATTCGAAATTGGAAACACACGGATGCTCTCGCCCTTGGCCTTCTTGGCGTTGTACAAGTTCCAAAGCTCTGGTCGCTGCTGTTTTGGATCCCATCGGTGGTTGGTCGAACGGAAGCTGAAAACACGCTCCTTGGCACGAGACTTTTCCTCGTCGCGCCGCGCACCTCCGAAGGCTGCATCGAAACCGTAAAGGTCCAGTGCCTGTTTCAAACCTTCGGTCTTCCACATGTCGGTGTGTAAACCGCCATGGTCAAAGGGGTTAATGTCACGCGCCTTTGCTTCCGGGTTTGTGTAAACCAGCAACTCCATCCCGCTTTCGGCTGCCATGCGATCACGCAGTGCATACATGTCCCGGAATTTCCACGTCGTATCTACATGTAAGAGTGGAAAAGGCGGGGGTGATGGGAAAAAGGCCTTGCGTGCCAAGTGGAGCATTACCGCGCTATCTTTGCCTACCGAGTAGAGCATGACGGGTTTTTCAGTCTCAGATACCACTTCACGCATGATGTGGATGCTTTCTGCCTCGAGACGTTCAAGATGGGTCAGGTTATAGGACATAGGATGTCCAATTGCCCATAATGTCGGCTACATCAAGCAGCAAAGTCTTGGCCAGTTCCAAGCTCTACTTTGGCGTACGGTGACTATCTTCCGACGCTGCTATAGGCAAATCCGGCCGCTTCGGCTTCAGCAGGCCGATATATGTTGCGCAGGTCAATAAGCGTATTGCCATTCATCGTGGCGAGCAGTTTGCCAAAATCCAGTGCTCGATAGGCATCCCATTCGGTTATCAGCGCGACCGCATCGGCGCCCGTGGCGGCTTCATAAGCGCTGTCGGTCATCAATACTTCCGGTAGTAGCTTTGAGGCTTCCTCCATGCCTTCAGGGTCATGTGCGGAAATGTTCGCGCCGGCATCGATCAAGGTCTGGACAATGGCGATCGACGGTGCATCGCGCATGTCATCTGTGTTGGGTTTGAAGGTCAGGCCGAGGAGTGCTATCTTTTTCCCCCTGACATCTCCACCCAGGGCATTGATGATCTTGCGGCCCATTGCGCGCTTGCGCAAGTCATTCGCTTGAACCACAGCCTCCACGATACGCACAGGCGTTTCATTGTCTTGGGCTGTTTTGAGTAATGCCAATGTGTCTTTTGGAAAGCAACTTCCGCCATAACCTGGGCCGGCGTGGAGGAATTTTGACCCAATGCGGTTGTCGAGACCAATGCCGCGTGAAACGTCCTGGATGTCTGCTCCGACTTTTTCGCACAGATCTGCCATCTCGTTAATGAACATTATCTTCGTGGCGAGAAATGCATTGGCTGCATATTTGATGAGTTCTGAAGACCTGCGGCTGGTGAACAACAGGGGGGATTCATTCAGGAACAGCGGTCGATATACAGCACGCATGACGTCGCGTGCCCATTCAACGTCACTGCCAACCACTATCCGGTCCGGGCGCTTGAAATCCCCAATCGCTGCTCCTTCCCGCAGAAACTCGGGGTTGGAAACAACTGCAAATGAGAGAGAAGGGTTAGCCTCAGCAATAATCCGTTCAACTTCATCACCAGTCCCAACAGGGACCGTGGATTTGGTCACCACAACGGTCTTGGGCCCTATTGCGCCGGCTAGTTCTTCAGCCGCTGCATAGACATAGCTCAGGTCGGCGTGACCGTCGCCCCGTCGCGAAGGAGTGCCAACAGCGATAAATACTGCGTCGCATCCCTCGACGGAGGCTGCGAGATCGGTTGAAAAGGCCAGCCGTCCGGCATCGACGTTGGTTTTTACCAATGCAGCAAGGCCTGGCTCGTATATCGGCATGATATTCGCGTTCAATCGCTCAATCTTGCCTGCATCCTTGTCCACGCATACGACGTCGTGTCCAAAATCTGCAAAACACGCACCTGAAACCAGACCGACATAGCCCGAACCAATCATTGCGATTTTCATTTATGTTTCTTTCTCAAATGCATAAAGTCGTTGCTGCGCGCAGTAGGCGGAATACGAGGCTTCTACAACCCTGTCACAGCTGCTTGTATTTGCGATACCAATCCACGAAATTGGGGATTCCAACTTCGATTGGTGTGGTGGGATTATAGCCGATATCGCTGCGAATTGCTTCAATGTCCGCGAATGTTGTCGGAACATCCCCATCCTGCATCGGCATAAATATTTTTTCTGCAGACCGGCCACATGCAGCCTCGATCACTTCGATAAAATGTGCCAGGTTTTCAGACTTGTTGTTGCCAATGTTATAAATGGCATGTGGCGCCTGGCTTCCGCCACGCTTTGATAAACCATCATCGACAGGTGGCTGATCTAGGACTGCAATGAGGCCGGCAACAACATCGTCGATATAGGTAAAGTCACGACGCATCGCGCCGTTGTTGAAGACCTTTATTGGCCGGCCTTGAAGTATGGCTTCTGTAAACAGCCATGGCGCCATATCTGGGCGGCCCCACGGCCCATAAACAGTGAAGAACCTAAGCCCCGTCATCGGAATTCGAAAAAGATGCGCGTAGCTTTCACTCATCAGTTCGTCAGATTTTTTGGTTGCAGCGTATAACGAAACCGGATGGTCGGCTCGGTCGCCAACAGAAAAGGGGATTTGTGCGTTTTGTCCGTAAACAGAAGAAGAAGATGCATAAACAAAATGTTTGATATTGGCATGCCTTGCCAGCTCTAACATGTTCAAGTGCCCGGAAAGATTTGATTTTACGTAGGCGCGTGGATTTTCGAGTGAATACCGAACACCTGCCTGCGCTCCTAAATGTACGATTCGATCGTATGAAATTCCTGCCAGGGCAGTATCAAGACCGGCGTCATCAGCAAAATCGCAATTGATGAATTCAAATTTCCCGGCCGCGTTCGATATCGTTGCTAACCGATCGATTTTGAGTTGGGGATCGTAATAGTCATTGAGATTATCAATACCAATCACGGTTTCACCACGAAGGGTAAGCGCACGGGCAACGTGAGATCCTATGAAACCAGCGACCCCGGTCACGATAATTGATGACGAGGCCATCAGTTCAATCCTCTAATAAAACAGTCAATGACGTCATGAGCACCTAGGACGCACCGCTGCAAATGTCACCCCACGAGACGCAGCGGAAATGGTTTGGATGCCTGCTCTGGCTGATCGGGCCAAATTCCTCGCACATCATAAACAATTTTTTGGGCGCGTTCGGCAAGAGGGATTGCCTTGAAAGCGTCATGATCGACCAGTGTTATCAAGATATCACACTCCAGCAAAGCCGTATCAATGTCGATCAGTTGCGCTCCGGAGCCGTCAAACTCC
>JBATDO010000098.1:0-2625 GCA_049663505.1 Sphingorhabdus sp. | reverse complement strand
TGCAACGCCTGCTCCCAAAAATGCTCTACGGTTCAGTGTGTCACTTTTTTGAGTCAACGCTTTTTCCTCTCAACTTAACGGAAGGGCGGCTCGTTAAACGCCCTCAATTTCCTGCTGTGCAAAGTATTGCCTGCCGTTCGCAGTAGTTCACAAGTCTGGATACCGATCTGCAAGTGCGCTGCTATCGCCTCTTCATAAAAGCGATTTGCCTGACCGGGCAGTTTGATTTCCCCGTGCAAAGGCTTATCGGACACGCAGAGCAAAGTTCCATAGGGAACCCTGAACCTGTAACCTTGAGCTGCAATGGTTGCTGATTCCATGTCGATGGCAATGGCGCGAGACTGCGAAAAACGCAAAGCGGAGGCCGAGTATCGTAGCTCCCAATTTCGATCGTCGGTGGTTACCACAGTGCCGGTTCGCATGCGACGCTTCAGGTTTGCGCCGCTCGTTCCCGACACACGTTCGGCTGCAATTGCAAGTGCCTGCTGGACTTCAGCGATTGGCGGGATGGGTATTTCGGGTGGCAAAACTTCGTCCAAAATATGATCATCGCGAAGATAGGCATGGGCCAGCACATAATCACCAATTCTTTGTGTTTCGCGTAATCCCCCGCAATGCCCGATCATCAACCATGCTTCTGGTCGCATGACGGCAAGGTGGTCGCATATCGTCTTGGCATTTGACGGCCCGACGCCGATATTCACCAGCGTAATTCCCGAACGATCTGGTGCGATCAAGTGATAAGCGGGCATCTGATGCCGACGCCATGTGCTATCTGCCACCAGTTGCGCGGCATTATCGGTGGGTTTATCAACAAACAGCCCCCCTGCGCCTGACAACGCTGTATAACGGCCGTTTCCAACCTGGGTACAAGCCCAGCTTACAAATTCGTCAACATAACGGTGATAGTTGGTAAACAAGATATAGTTCTGGACGTGTTCGGGTGGAGCGCCGGTATAATGCCGAAGGCGCGCGAGCGAAAAATCGGTTCGCAAGGCGTCAAACAACGCGAGCGGTGAATTGTCGGCACCCTTGACCCTCAACAAGCCATCGGCAATCTCGTCACCGATGTCTGCAAGCTCGGTTGTTGGAAAATGTCGGGCAAGCTCATTTGGGCTGACTGACCCCAATTCGAGATCTGCAGAACCATCAAGAACATAAGGAAAGGGTATTTCCTGGTTGCTTCGGCCGACAGTTATCTCGACTTCATATTGCTCCATCAGCAGCGCAAGCTGCTCACCAACATATTGCGCGAACAAATCGGGCTTGGTGAGTGTCGTGCGATATGTGCCAATTTTTTCAAGCTTTCCAAAGGCGAGGTTCGTGACCGTTTCTCGTTCTTTGCCCTTGTAGCATATGGCAAGTTCAGGATAGCAGAAATCCCGATTTGCGCGTTCTTCGACAGTCGGCGCTGTGCCATCCTTCAGGTAACGTGAAAGTGCGGATTGAAGGCGTTTGACCGAAGCTTCGTATTCGGTAACGAGCTGGTGGATTATCTCGTGCGATGGTGTGCTAAGCATAACCACGCATCCACGAATTTTTACTGTTCCGCAACAAAAAAGGGAGGGTCGCCCCTCCCTTTCGTTACAGATGCTGACGGGTTCAGCCAGGCAAGAAGACTACAATTGTCCAAGCATATATTCGGCTGAGCTCACCTTGAAATCGCCCGGTGCTTCGACGTTCACCTGCTCGACCACGCCGTCATTTACCACAATGGAAAAGCGCTGGCCTCGCTTGCCCATTCCAAAAGCCGTGCCATCCATTTCAAGTCCGAGAGCTGAGGCAAAGTCACCATTTCCATCAGCAAGCATGGTGATGGCTTCGGAGCCACCTGTCTTGTTCCACGCACCAAGAACGAATGCATCATTCACTGCCGTGCAGGCGATCTCATCAATGCCTTTGGCGGCCAGTTCGTCGGCTTTTTCGACATAGCCGGGCAAATGACGAGCAGAACATGTCGGTGTAAATGCTCCAGGTACTGAAAACAAAGCAATACGGCGTCCTGCAAAATACTCAGAAGATTGAACAGGTTGCGGGCCTTCTGCTGTGGCTTTCACCAGCTTTACATCGGGAATTTTGTCTCCAACTGAAATGCTCATGGTCTTTTCCTTTCAGGAATTGGGGGGAGGCGAACCTAATCCGGGACTGCAAAGTCTGAGTCAAGTGGGCTGATGAGTTGTAATATCTGTCCAAGGGCGTCTTGACGTCTAAGGCTTCCACAAAATCGCACATTTATCCTGGATCAAATTCAGCGATTTACATGGTTAAATTTCCTTAATCTTCGGCATTAAATGTTCGGTAATCAGGATCATCAATCATTCCCATGTTGAACATTAACAGGGGTTGGGGATATGACCAGTTTATCAAGGAAAGTTGCAGTTTTCGCAGTGCTGGGGGGAATTATGATGCAGCCTGCGCAAGCATGCTGGACCAATGCCGCTCAAGACGCCGCCAAGATCAAACATCTCAACACGATGTTGATGGTCACAGCGCTTCGTTGTCGCAATACTCCAGACAATTTCTTGCCGCAATACAACAGGTTTGTTGCAAAGCATAATGCACTCATCGGGCAGCAGAACAATGTTCTGCGGACATATTTGGCACAAACTCATGGCTCACGCGGAG
>JBATDO010000097.1:0-7885 GCA_049663505.1 Sphingorhabdus sp. | reverse complement strand
TGCAGCCGTTGCGCAGACTGGTAATGTCCTGCGGCAACAGATGATCGGATTGAGCCAGATCATATCCGGACGTCGCTCGGTAACCGAGTTGGGTGGGCCGCTCAAAATTGCAAAAGTCTCAGGCGAGGCAATGACGATGGGTGTCCTGACGTTTATCTCGCTTGCTGCGCTGGTCTCGATTAACTTGGGGTTCATCAACCTCCTGCCAATTCCGATGCTCGATGGCGGTCACCTGCTGCTCTATGGTATCGAGGCGGTCAGGCGGCGGCCGGCTACGGCACAGGTGCAAGAATGGGCTTTTAGAGCGGGCTTTGCTATGTTGATTACCTTTATGATCGTGGTGACTTTCAATGACCTTGCTTCCTTTGGTTTGTTTGGTGCCTAGCATCAAGCACTGCGGACTTGATTGCGGACGCAGCATCGGGCAGGGACGCAATCAACTTTAAGACCCGTCGACTACAATACCGGTGGGGACCGGACATCAGATCGGATGACAATGAATATCAAGACCTTTGGCATATATTTGATGGGTTCAACTGCATTGACTGCAGCGGGTACCATGCTGTTCAGCGCACAGGCCAATGCCCAGGTAACCACACCTGCGGTCCAGCCGGTTGCAGCAACACAAGGTGAGCAGATCCAGAGTATCACGGTTGTTGGCACCCAGAGGTTGGAAGCCGATACCGTGCGTTCATACATTCGCCTGCGAACTGGTCAGGCATGGACCCAAGTCAGCGCCGACCAAGCTTTGAAGGACCTTTACGCCACCGAGCTTTTTGCAGATGTTGCCATCCGTAATAATGCAGGCGCTGTCATAATTGAGGTTCGTGAAAACCCTGTTGTCAACCGGATCATCCTCGAGGGCAACAAGCGCATCAAGAATGACAAGATCGAGCCTGAAATCAAGTTGGCGCCTCGTCAGATTTATTCCCGGTCGAAGGTGCGTGCTGACGTTGCTCGCATCGTAGAGCTCTACAAGCGGCAAGGTCGATTCGCTGCAAGTGTTGAGCCAAAGCTTGTCCAGCTAGATCAGAACCGTGTCGATATTGTTTTTGAGATCACGGAAGGACCAAAGTCCAAGGTTCAGCAAATCAACATCATTGGGAATGACAAGTTTTCTGATGGCCAGTTGCGCGGCGAGATGGTCACAAAGCAGTCTCGATTTTATCGCTTTTTCAGTTCGGGTACGAGTTACGATCCAGACCGCTTGGCATTTGACCAGCAGAAACTTCGCCAATTCTACCTGACGCAGGGCTATGCTGATTTTCGTGTCGTATCTGCTGTCGCTGAACTCACGCCTGACAAGCAGGACTTCATCATCACTTATGTTGTTGAAGAGGGCGAACGTTACAAGTTCGGTGATGTGAAAGTCGAAAGCCAGATCCGCGATTTTGACTCAGCTAAATTGACAGCGACTTTGCGGATGAAGAAGGACGACTGGTACGATGCCAAAAAGGTCGAGGACACCGTAGAGAGCCTGTCGGAAACAGCAGGCCTTTTCGGTTACGCCTTTGCTGACGTTAATCCGAATTTCCAACGCGACAAGGAAACGCTCACGATGAGCATTACCTTTGACGTCGCCGAGAGCCCTCGCGTGTTTGTCGAACGTATCGATATCAATGGTAACACATTGACTCAAGACAAGGTCGTAAGGCGTGAATTTCGGTTGAACGAAGGTGACGCGTTTAACAGCATTCAAGTCAAGCGGACTGCCGAACGGATCAAGTCCCTGGGCTATTTCCAGGAAGAACTTGAAGTCGAACAAGCGCAGGGTAGTGGTCCTGATCGCATCGTTCTGACAACCAATGTCGAAGAAAAGGCAACTGGCGAGTTGTCGCTATCGGCTGGTTTCTCGTCTATCGAGAACTTCATCTTTCAAGGTTCGATCAAGCAGCGCAACTTCCGTGGCAAGGGCCAGGAATTGCGCACGAACATCTCTTACTCATCCTATTCCAAATCTGCCGAAATCGGTTTTACCGAACCGTATCTGTTCGACCGGTCCATCGCCTTGTCTGGCGACATTTTTCGCCGTGACCTGAACAGCTTCAATTTTTTCAACAATCAGCGAAACACGACCTATCAACAGGCTACGACGGGCTTGCAGATCCGCACTGGCGTTCCGATCAACGAATATTTGTATTTTCAGGCGCGTTACGGATTGAGCCAGGACGACATATCGCTGGACCGCAACCAGTTCTTCACGGACCCTGATGGTACGGGGCCTTTACCTGCAACATGTGATCCACTTATCGCAGGTCGCTTCTTGTGCGATGCCATTGGCAAGCGGCTTACGTCGTCGATCGGCTACACTTTGCTGTATGATGACCGTGATAATCGCATACGTCCAACGCGTGGACAAAGCTTTGGCATCAGCCAGGATTTTGCGGGCCTTGGTGGCAGCGTCAAATATGTAAAAACGCGCGTAAATGGCGACAAATATTGGCGCGTTGGCAAGAGCAATTTTATATTTTCAGTCTCTGTAGAGGGTGGATATATCCACCCGCTTGAAGATCGCGGTACCACAGCGCTTGGAATTGACGATGTTCGCTTGACTGATCGCTTCTACTTGGGCGAGCCACAGATGCGTGGTTTCGACATCCGTGGTGTCGGGCCGCGCGTTCAACGCGTGTTCTTCACGGGTGAAGTGGTAAACGGCGTTGCGGTCAACACGCCCAATTTGGCCAAGAACCAAATCCAGGACGACGCTATCGGCGGTCGTCTGTATTACCTGGGACGAGCAGAACTGCAGATCCCGCTGGGTAGTGGTGCAAAAGAACTGGGGCTGCGTCCATCCTTGTTCGTTGATGTTGGTTCAGTGTTTGATGTGACCCGTCCGCTATTGCAGACCGTTCAGCAGCGTAGCGTTGCCACCACGACTGATCCGAGCCTGCCTCTATATTACACGGTCGCAGCAGATGGAACGACCTTGGGAACATCTACAGATCCTCTCAACACGGATGGTTCTGCGCGTGTTGCTGCACTACAGTTCGAAGAACGCTTTTTCGGTGATAGCTGGAAGCCAAGGCTTTCGGTCGGGTTTGGCGTGAACTGGAACTCACCATTTGGACCGTTCCGAATCGACATTGCGAGAGCCCTCCTTAAGCAGGAAGGCGACGATACGAAGCTATTCACATTCAACGTAGGGACTCAATTCTAATGAACATTCGAAAATCTGCATTTGCAGCAGCACTGCTGTCTGCTGCTGCATTCGTGGCTCCTGCATCTGCGCAGGTCGCAGGCATTGCCACCGCCGATTCAGCAGTCGCAATCGCCAAGGCCAAGGCACTGGGCCAAGCCTATCAGCAAATTGGAACAACATTTGCTTCCAATGGTCAATTAATGCAGGCCAAGCGCAAAGAGATTAACGACATCAACGTCCAGCTTGATCTCAACAAGGATAAAGAGCTCACACAGGCAGAGCTCGACGTAGCGATCAAGGCAAAAAATCCTCTTCTTGGGCAAATTGATGCCAAGCAGCAGGAAATCAACCAGCTGCAGGATCCGATTATCAAGGCTCAGCTTTTCGCGGTTGAATCGATCGCCTTGAAATATGAAGCGGCTCAACAGGCGGTGATTGCGGCAAAGAAGATCAACATGATCCTCTCTCCTGAAGCTTTTGTATGGGCTCCGGATTCGGTAGATGTGACTGCGTTGATTACTGCCGAACTCGACAAGCTCGTTCCAACAGTGGGTACAACGCCGCCTGCTGATTGGCGCCCTTCACGTCAAGGCGCGCAGCTATATCAACAGATTCAGCAGCTGTTTGAAAACGCGGCTCGTATGCAGGCAGCCCAAGCCGCTGCTGCGCCAGCACCAGGGACCCCTGCTTCGCGGCCAGCTACGCCGCCAGCCCAGCAGCCTGATAGCCGGTAATCCGGCAAAAAATGGCAGGAGGGCACATGGGTGATTTTACCAATTATGACGTGAGGCGTGTGATGTCGGTGCTACCGCACCGATTTCCCATGCTCCTCGTTGACCGCGTTGAAGAACTTGTAATCGATACCCGTATCCATGCGGTGAAGGCAGTCACGATGAATGAAGGCTTCTTCCAGGGACATTTCCCGGGACGGCCTATCATGCCAGGTGTGATGATTGTTGAGGCTCTCGCACAAGCGGCCGGTGTACTGGCGATGGAAAGCTTCGGCCTCGTTGGCTCGGGTAAGCTTGTGTATTTTATGTCGATCGACAATGCGAAATTCCGCGCACCTGTGGAGCCCGGCTGCCTGCTCAACTTGCATGTTGAATTTCTTCAGAAACGACCGCGCGTGTGCAAATTCTCGGGTCGAGCGATGGTAGGCGATCAAGTCGTGAGTGAGGCCGAGTTCATGGCAATGATTGCAGATCCGCCAGCATAATCTAAGTCGCTTGCCTTTCGGTGCCATCGCCGCTAAGGGCGGCGCTTCCGAATTTTGAGCTGCTGGTCGGTAACCAGCGGCAACCAGAGGAATTTTATATGAAAGCCGACATTCACCCCGATTATCACATGATCAAGGTGCAGATGACCGACGGTACCGTCTTTGAAACACGTTCAACGTGGGGCAAGGAAGGCGATACGCTGGCGCTTGACATCGATCCGACCTCACACCCTGCCTGGACTGGCGGTCGTGGTTCCATGCTTGATGCTGGTGGTCGTGTTGCCCAGTTCAACAAACGTTTTGGCGGATTGAGCCTCAAGAAATAATTGAGATTAGGTGCTGCACCTTTTTTCGAAAATGGTGCCGGGTTGACGCCCGGCATCTTTACACCTTAAGGACTGCGCCTGCCTTAGTGGCGCTATGGCGATCGTAGCTCAGTTGGTTAGAGCGCTGGTTTGTGGTACCAGAGGTCGGGGGTTCAAGACCCCTCGGTCGCCCCATTTTCTTCCATGACATTTCGGCGTGACAAGCGCTTCGCGTAATATTATTACACCCATACGCAATTTGATTCTGCGTCTGCGGAGAGGGGAATGTGTAATGCCCGCCATTTGGGATTTGCCTGATTTTGATGCGCACGAATCCGTGCATGTCTATGAAGACCGTGCAAGCGGCTTGAAGGCTGTAATCGCCATTCATTCAACCCATCTCGGACCGGCCGCTGGAGGTACGCGTTTCTGGCATTATGGCGATAGCCAGGCTGCAATTACGGACGCTCTTCGTCTTTCGCGCGGCATGAGCTATAAAAACGCCATGGCCGGATTGCCGCTGGGTGGAGGAAAGGGAGTCGTTCTTGCCAATCCTTCGCGGACAAAGACACCAGAGATGTTGGCTGCCTTCGGTCGAGCTATAGATTCGCTTGGTGGGCGCTATATTACCGCTGAAGACGTCGGGATGAGCGATGCCGACATGGTTGCAATTTCGCTGGAAACACCATTTGTATCTGGACTGCCGGTTACCAGCGGAAGCGCTGCCGGGGGCGATCCCGGGCCCTTTACTGCGCGTGGTGTATATCTTGGAATCAAGGCTGCCGCAGCCCATCGTCTGGGTGTCGATACTTTGAATGGTATCCATGTAGCTGTGCAAGGTGTTGGGAGTGTTGGTGGCGGTGTCGCAAGACTGCTGGCTGCCGACGGTGCAAGGCTTACCTTGGCCGATATTGATGCCAACAAGTGCGCTTTACTCGCAAGCGAGCTGGGTGCGCAGGTTGCTGTGCTTGAAGAGATCATGACTATCAGCGCTGACATATTCAGTCCCAACGCATTAGGCGCGATCTTGACGGAACAAAGCATCGCCGGGCTTGACTGTGCCATTGTCGCAGGCGGCGCAAACAATCAAATGGCAACTCCAGCCGACGCCCAGCGACTACATGATCGTGGCATTTTGTACGCACCTGATTACGTTATCAATGCCGGTGGCATCATAAATGTTGGATGGGAGTATATCGGCAACGTTTCTATCGATGAAGTCAACGAGCGCATTGACCTCATCCCTGGTCGATTGGGCGATATCTGGACGACTAGCGCGAGGGATAATATCCCTGCTGCAGTCGTTGCGGACAAAATGGCGCAAGAACTCATCGGTCGTTGACCTGAATCGATTGGCGTTGCGCTGTCGCAGTGCTAGAGGCTCGGTCGAGTCACTTATGCACCGTTTCGCAAACCCCGCCCGTTTCCTGCGCTTAGCAAAGCCATTGACGCCTGCCTTGTTGTGGGCGGGTTTGATATTGGCCGTCGGCGCCTGCATTTGGGGATTGGTCGCGACGCCCAGCGAGCGACTTATGGGTGATACTGTGAAAATCATCTTCGTACATGTCCCGTCTGCCTGGTTAGGCATGGCCGGCTGGATGGGAATCGCAATCGCCAGTATCGTTCAGCTCGTGTGGCGACATCCCTTGGCGGGCATCGCGGCACGTGCGGTTGCTGTTCCCGGAGCAGTGTTCGCGGCTGTCTGCCTTGCAACCGGATCGATTTGGGGGCGCCCAACTTGGGGAACCTGGTGGGTTTGGGATGGCCGCCTGACATCGATGCTGGTCTTGTTCTTCTTGTATCTCGGTTATATCGCGCTCGCCAATGCAAGCAGCGAAAAAGGCGACACCAGTCGCATCGCGGCGGTATTCGGGATTATCGGGGCTATCAACATTCCCATTATAAACCGTTCCGTCATCTGGTGGGAAAGCCAGCATCAAAAAGCCAGCATCACACTAGGCGGCTCTTCGATCGACGACACGTATCTGATACCGCTTTTCATAAGCGCGACAGGCTTTTCCCTGCTATTCGGTGCATTGGTGTTGATGCGCATGCGTGCAGCGCTGGCGGAAATACGTATCGAAGCGCGGATGCGCCGAATGGCTGAAGGATAGGCACTTGAACCACGCAACCTTCATCATGGCAGCTTTTGGAATAACTGGCTTGGCTCTGACCTGGCTAACCATATCCAGCTATTTGGCGATGCGGCGATCCGAAGCACTCGCCGAAGATTTACGGAACCTACCATGAAGCCCAAGCATCAACGGCTCGTTCTTGCAATTGTCGCCCTGGCGGCACTGGTTGGAGCTGGTTTCATCGCCGCTGCAGCTCTGCGCGATGAGGCATCCTACTTCTACACGCCAACCACACTTGCAAATGCCCGTGTGCAACCCGGTAAGTCGATAAGGCTTGGCGGAATGGTCAAGCGGGGTTCTATCGTGCGCGGCGCTGATGGAGTTTCGATAACATTTATCGTGCAAGACCAGTCGAGCGAGAGGCAAGTTGCATATCGCGGGATTACGCCCGACCTGTTTACGGAAGGATCGGGAGTGGTAGCCGATGGCCGCATTCAGAACAATGGAGCCTTTGTCGCCGATAGCCTCCTTGCAAAACATGATGAAAATTACGTTCCACGCGAATTGGCTGATATCGATATGAGTGCTGCAAAACACACGCAGGAAACATTAGTCAAATGATTGCAGAGGCAGGACTTGCAGCCTTGTGGCTGGCTGCCGCAATGGCGATGCTCCAACTGGCAGGTGGATTGACATTGTTGGGTGGTGGATCAGGCAAACTGTCACCACTGATCAAGCCAGCCGCGATTGTCCAAGGGCTATTGTGCGTTTTTTCGTTTTTTTCGTTGATGTGGTTATTCTGGGTGTCCGACTTGTCGGTGCTGTTGGTCGCCAACAACAGCCATGTTGATAAGCCAGGTATTTTCAAGTTGGCTGGGACATGGGGAAACCACGAAGGTTCCATGCTGCTTTGGGTAACTGTGCTGGCGGTTTCAGGCGGCGCAATTGCGCTTCTGGAAAAACGTCTCGAACAGAAAACGCTGCAATTAACACTCGCCGTTCAAGCCTTTCTTGGACTCGGATTCTTCGTCTTTCTATTGTTCTTGTCCAATCCATTTGAACGGCTCGCCCCTGCGCCGGCCGAAGGGGCTGGTCTCAATCCATTGCTCCAGGACATCGGCTTGGCATTCCATCCGCCCACATTATATTT
>JBATDO010000096.1:0-3048 GCA_049663505.1 Sphingorhabdus sp. | reverse complement strand
ATTTGTGGCGTGCCTTAACCTGGTCAGGGGTGAAGCGCATCGGATCGAAAACTTCCGGCTTCTCCCAATATTCTTCCATCATGTGAACATAAGCAGGGCTGATGCTTACAGCAGTGCCGGCTGCAATATGATAGCCCATGAACTCGAAATCCTTGACCGCGCGGCGCGGGATCGAGGGAACAGGCGGTATCATTCTCAGCGATTCCTTGAAGGCATATTCGGTGAGGATGAACTGGTCGAGTTGATCACTGCCGATGTCCGCGCCAGCAGGCGCAATGGACAAGCACTCGGCTCGCAGCTTCTCCTGCCACTCGGGGTTTTTCGCAAGCAGCCAGATCATCGACGTCACTGATGAAGTGATCGTGTCATGCGCTGCCATCATCAAGAAGTTCATGTGATCGATGATCTCGCCATCGGTCATGTGATGGCCGTCCTCGCGCTTGGCCCGGCAGAACTGGCTGAACATGTCCTGCCTGTTCTCGTTGCGGCGTCGCTCCTCGATCTGCGGACCGAAATAGTCGATGAGATATTTGCGCCCAGCCACACCTCTGCCCATCTGCGTGAACGGAAGCGGAGCACGCACGACACCGACCGCGGCCTGCACCATGTCGACAAAGGCTGTGTTGATCTTGTCGGCCTCGGGACCAAGCGGAATGCCCAGGAACGAGCTGGCAGCGACATCAAGAGTGAGCTGCTTGATGGCCGGATAGAAAAGCATGTCACCGCGCCAGTTCTTGAGCTGCTCGGTAAAAATTCGGTTCATGTCCTGCAAATAGGCACGCATGGGCTCCGGTTTGAAAGCAATGCCCAAGGCACGACGATCCATGCGATGGTGGTCGAAGTCCATGAGCATGAGGCCACGCGGAAACAGCAGGTTCAGTACTGGACCCCATCCCTGTTCGGATGAAAACAGCTTGTCCTTGTCGAAAAGCATGAGTTCGTTTGCTTCTGCTCCAACCAGAGAAATGGTCGGATTGCCGAATGCGTTTGTGCGAAAAACCTTACCATAGGTTTTCACCATCTTGGCGCCGTAGCCTGGGGGATCGCGCAATACGCGAAAGGTCGTGCCGATGATCGGTGGCCCATTTTCGCCCGGGATATGTGATAGGTCTTTGATTCCCTTGCGCGGGAACCAATGCGGATTTGCGGCTTCACTGCTGGCAAGTGCCATGGCGATATATCCTGTTTTAATCGAGCGGTTAAAAGCTTATTGCCACTATTGTCAGTAGTGCGCAAGTGTTCCAGAAATGGCACAACATGAACGATAGCCGACAATGCCATTCACTTACAATTCAAGCAAAAATCCATATTCGTGCAGCCACGATAGAACGTTCCGTTGATTCGATGAGCCGTGGAGCGGAACAAGAGAGGGCATTGGAGATGACAGGGTTCACGCAAAAGTTCGGCAAGGCATTCCTCGCCAAGGTTGCGGTTCTGACAGCCGCAGGCATGAGTGTCTCAGGTTGTACCTATGACATGGGGCTTGGCTATGCGAGTGACGGCTATGGTGCCGATTATTACGAATGCGATCCTTACGGTGGCTTTGACAGCTATTATGACTGCGACAACAACCTTGGATTCCACAACATAGGCTTTGGTGGGGGCTGGTATGAGAATTACTGGTATCCCGGCTACGGCCTCTTTCTCTTCGACAATTACGGCCGCAGATATCCGATGCGTGACAATTATCGCCGATACTGGGGCGAACGTCGTCATCATTGGTACCGCGAAAACCGCAGTCGCCCTGATGGCGCAGGGCGCAGGAGCCGTGAGCGCCGTGACTATTCAAATACCGATGGCGTGGCGCCGAGTGGATGGCGCGACCGCAGCAGCGACAGGGTCCGAGCAAGGGGGCGTGACGACAGTTCCCAGGGCGAAGGACGGCGGGAGCGCAATCCTAACTGGCGCACGGGCGGTGCAAATGGCCTCAGTGCGACTCCCGAAGTAATGCGTAGTGTGACCCCGCGTAGACGCGGCAATGGCGGTGTCAATGCTATGCCACCAGTGCGGACAGATGGAGCTATGGGCAGACGTCCTCCGGGGGACGAAGGGCGCAGGTTGCGGCAACCTGTCCAGGCAACAGCCAGTCCAAACATGACCGCGCAGGATAATACTGCACCTGTTGCAGTGCCTCAGCCTCGGGGCCCGCGCGGCGATGGACCGAGACCCGCACGTAGCGAGGGTCGGCCTTCGCGAGACACTCGCCCACAATGAGCTGTCTTTAAAAAAATGCGGCCGTGCCGGGGGGCGTGGCACGGCCGCTAAACGCGCGGAACCAAAGATGCGGCGCGAATCTAAAAGCTGTCTTGCGGGATAGGAGACCGTTTACCCAACCGGCGCGCCTCAATTGCCTCATCGGCGACCCGGGTCATGTAATCGAGTTGCTCGAACTGCGCCTGGCGCCTGGCGGCGGGCGTCATGTTGGCAATACCGGTCACCAGGTCGCGCGGTTCATGGCCGCTTATTCCGATCACGAGCGCCAGGAATATCGATGAAAATCCAAGCGATGTGAAAACGATAAGTGCGGCATCCGGTGACATATTTCCTCCAGTCGTTATGATCCGTTTTGCGTATGGGCAACGAATAGCCACTATACGCGGTTACGGAAGAATGGCGGGGGGAGGTTAACAAGGAATGGAGAAAGGTGGTAATTAGGCAATTAAGTACTGTTTACCGAAACTTAGGAAAAAATCTTTTTGTTCTAAGGCTAGCAACTAGGCAAGACGGTTGGTGAGGTACCTTGGGTTTGCGCGCTTGCTCATTTGCGTGTGAAAATTACGAAATGGCTCCGCCCATCGGCCGTTGGCCTCTCGATATCTTAAGGCCTGCCCCGTTTACCTAACATCATAGCTTTTCGACAAAGACATCAAAGCACTTGCATTCAAAGTAAGTAGAATTGAAAGTTTGAAGTCCACGTGAAAGGCATTGCTTGTGGATCCGCTGGCAAGCCACTATGAATGACTTCATAACATATATTAATTGGGTTAAATAGTGTGCGAAATGTGATTAGAGTGGGTGGTATTAGTATTGGTAGCGGCACAATAAAGT
>JBATDO010000095.1:0-9812 GCA_049663505.1 Sphingorhabdus sp. | reverse complement strand
ATCATGTCCACTCCGTAACGGGTTGAGCCTTCGACTTCATAGCTGGTTTGGCGAACCCGACCGGTGATGCGGACAAGGTCACCCTTCTCGGCTTTTGCCAGCCGGTCACGAAGCTTGCCGAACAGGGTCACGCGGTTCCAGTGCGGATCGGTTTTCCATTTGTCGCCATCGCGGCGATTGTAGTTGGCGGCAACCGAGATGTGGGTGACGTCCATGGCGGCGTCGATCTTTCCAATGCGCCCGATGATGTGAAATTCAGCGATATTCTGCATGGTCATTCTCCTGAACGTGTCAGGGTCTGTCCTGACGGACAGGGCAGGGCCGCGCGCCGCCTGCGCGCAAGCCAAAAAACGGAGGCTCCATTTATGGAAACCGTAGGCGCTTGCGTCGGTTTTTTGCTTGTGCGTAATAGGGCAGCGCTAAGCGGCCAAAACGTCCGTCGAGCCGGGACGGCCTTGCAGAGTTCAGGATGAACAGTGAGGTATTTTCGGTGGCAGACATGTGCCGAGTGCTTCTGATTTACTTTCGCAATGCCCCATCAATGACTCTTCTTTCGCCGTCCAATCCAAAATGTCCAAACTGCGAGGCTTCCTAACAGCGCAAACGCCAGTCCGCACAGCGTCAAGAGTAACCTGTATGGCAAACCGCCGACTTTGGCCGAGTGCAAGGGATAAGCCATGTTGAAGGCTTGCGTTCCTGGAGCCATTTTGAGAGCATCACGATGGCCGATCAAACCTCCATTAGCAGCGTTAAACCAGATCATGGTCCGCCCATTGGGCAGCCATTCCTCGGGCTGCTTCAACCGAACTGTGATGGGATCGCCGGACTTGCGAGGCAGTGAAACGATCCGCATTTGAGCGTCGGGATAGAGGCGATGAGTCGTCCGAACGACTGTGGGCCAATCAATGTCTTTTGCCAATTCGCCGCTGTTGATGTCTGGCGGCGCAAGGTCTGCACGAATTGTTGCGGGGGACGAAAGAGGTGAAAGCACAAATGCCGCGACAGGGCGAAAGATCATCATGGTTCCGGTGAGCGCAACCAGCAAAAGCAACGGAGCGAACACTATTCCAAGATCGCGGTGGTGCATACGGATGGCAGGCGCGGTCATCCGCGCGGGCCAAAGGCGAAACTTGAATGTGCGGCGCGTGCGCCACCAAAGAATTGCACCTGTTATGACAAACGCGATTGCCGCCAGTCCGGCAATTCCGATCACGACTTCTCCACTCTCGCCAGCAAAAAGGTGATGGTGCAGGTCGAACAGCCAAAGTTCAGGGCGTTCCCACTGACTGTTCCACCGCGCTATGATTTCACCGGTCTGGCTGGCGTAATATCCGCTGCCTTCGGTCGTGCGTTGCTGGATGAGGCCCAAACGGTCGCTGGCGTAGATCAGGCTTTCACCGCCTTTGCTATCGGCGAGCAATCTGGCGGTAACATTTCCAAGAGCTTCTGGATCAGCCAGTCTGGCATCGTTTGCATGTGGCAAGCCGATCCATTCTTCCTTGTGAACGAGTATTGCGCCTGACATCCCCATCACTGCCAGAATCAATCCGAGCAGCCCTCCAGCCCAGCGGTGCAGCAGATCGACAAAACGCACGGGCTAGAACCGATAGTCCCAGCCCAAAGTGAAGGTTCGGCCCTGCCCGGCGAAGTAGAATGTGTTGTCGGTCGGGCGCTGCGTATCGCTGGCGTAAGTGATGTACTGGCGGTCAAACAGGTTCTGAACGCTGAAGCTGATTGCCCCAACGCCGGTTTGATAGCGAATATTGGCGTCGGTGAGCGTATAGCCATCGAAATTATTGCGCACATCCCGGATCAGGCCATTGAAGGTGCCAGAAAGATAGAATTGGGTCTGCAAACGTGCGGAAAGCGGCCCTTTGGCGTAGCTGGTTGCAAGGTTCAGTCGATCAGGTGAGATGTTGGCACCGTCCAGATCAGTGTCGATGACATCGTCACCATTGCTGTCAAAGCGTCCGTTCAGATGGGCGTAGCCTGCGCTTAGCTTCAAACCCTCTATGGGTGTTTTGATGCCAAGGTTGATCTCGATCCCTTCGATCTTCACCTTCTGGCGCTGAACATCGAAGATCCCGTCGGGCCGCGCAATCAGTAACTGCCCTTTGTCCGATGATGACCAGAAGTAGGTAGCAGTAGCATCCAGCGGTCCGCGTTTGACTTCGACGCCAACTTCGCGATTATTCGAGACGATTGGGCTGATATCTAGAAACGTATCGATATCGACACCCGCCCGGTTTACGGCGCGGGTTATCCGACCAACGTCTGGAACGGTGTAGCCTTCGGCATAGCTTGCGTAAGCCCGGATACCCGGAATGGGTTCCAGAATGATGCCGCCGTTGAACAAGGTATCTGAAAAGCGCGGACTGCCTCCCGACACGTTGACACGGTTTGAGGTCGCCAAGGTGGTGTAGTCATCAATGGTGATACGCACGTCTTCATAGCGTACGCCGCCCGCCAGGCGTAGCCTTTTGTCGAACAGCGCGAGGTTGAGTTGTCCGAATGGCGCATAGCTGCGAAAGTCTGTCGGCGGCACCCATGCGCGGTCTGTTGCGATGAGGCGCTGCTCGGTCGTGTCCCAGAGCGCATCAAATCCTGCAATTGCTGTAAGCGCTTCAAAGCCGGGAATGGCCCGTTCATAGCTCACTTTGCCACCATATTTGCGCGACCTGTTCTGAGACTGATCAAACAATGTCCCAACTGGTGCGATCAGGATATCCTGAAATGTAGCAATGGGCGCCGTCTCGCCGCCGAATGTGTCGCGGCTGCGGTTCCAGAAAATCTGGCTGACAAGATTGCCACCCCACAAGGATGTATCGGTGAGCGAAAGAGCGAGACTCTCTGTGCGATTGGAAGCAGGAACGCCGGGTGGTGTGCCCTTGACCGCGCCGGTTGGCAGGCCGGTTGTGCGGTTACCGTTCACCGCGACATAATCGCCGTCACCTTTCAGCTGGAAACGGCTTGCGGTAAGATCGATACGCGCGGTGTCGCTCAGTTCGTAGCCAAAGCGCCCGAAGAGCGAGAGCGTCTTGCTGTCCTGTGTCTCACCTTGAGTGAGGTTGATCCCGATCCGGCGGCTTTCGCCATCATAGAACACGCCGCGCTTTTCGTAAGCCGCACCGACTGTCGCATCGAAGCGTCCCGTCTTGTATTGCAGCAAGCCCGCCGATTTCCATCCAACGCCGTCACCTTCAAAGCCGTCAGCTGCCGAACCCTGCTGCAATAGCCTGCCCGACAGCCCTTCCTCTCTCGGCGCGCCAACGGTCACCTGATTGACGATCCCGCCTGTGCCGCCAATTCCCTGCAATGCGTTTGATCCGTAGATGATCTCGACGCGATCAACAAAGAAGGCGTCAATGGTAAAGCCATCCCGGCTGCCATCGCGCAGCGGCGTTGATTGCGGGATGCCATTGATGGCGTAGAGCGGCGAACGACCACGCAAGGTTTCTCCCGCTCCGGAAAGCTTCTGCCGGGTCGGTGAGAAGGATGGCGTCAGCGTGGCAACCGCATCGGTGACCGACCCTGAAATTGCAACTTGTTGCGAAAGATCGTCGCTGTTGATGATGTCAACCGTGAGAGGCAGTGCATTGGCTGGCAATATGGTTCGCGCTGCCGTGACCACAATTTCAGCACCATCAGACGGCTCTGCCTTTGGCTGAACCGTATCCTGCGCCCAAGCGGGAACGGCGATTCCTATCAGCATAGTGGAAGCCAGAATGGCAGATTTACGGGCGGTATTCACGTGATGGTCCTTCCTGAAGCGCTTTGCTTTTGAGCATGCCAGCGCTGCTAGCATCTCAAAACTAAGATTGCAAATCATTCGCAATAGCCTTGACATAGATCAAAGATTGCTCGAATTAATTTGCTATTGCGAATCATTCGCACATATGGAGGTATCATGAATCAAGCAGAATTGCACCGTACCAAGCAGGCCAGAAGTGGTTGCTCACGCTATGTGCGTCCTGCTGGAAAGTCGCATTTTGTCCGTCCGGCGTGCGCTTCACTGGCCTTGGCTTTTGCGATACTCTCCGCTCCGGCCAGTGCGCAGGACAATGATGGGGAATATTGGATCGCTCGCAAAGATGCGATTGTGGTTAGCGCTACGCGTACCCCGATCAAAATCGAAGACGTACCCATCTCGGTTTCAGTGAAGACGGACGAACAGATAGCGGACGAGTTAGCCAAAGATATCAAGGATCTGGTGCGCTTCGAACCCGGTGTTAGCGTCCAGCGCCAGCCCGCGCGCTTCAACGCGGCACTTTCGGCGACGGGCCGTTCGGGCAATGACGGCTTCAATATCCGCGGCATCGGCGGTAACCGTGTGTTGATTCAGATCGATGGCGTCCGCGTGTCTGACGGTTTCAGCTTTGGCGCACAAAGTGTGGGCCGCGGCAATATGGTCGATCTGGGATTGATCAAGTCGGTCGAAATTCTTCGTGGTCCGGCGTCCGCACTTTATGGAAGTGACGGCCTAGCAGGGGCCGTCAGCTTCATCACTGCCGACCCATCGGACTTTCTCGAAGTCGACAAGAGCGTTGGTGGCCTGGTCCGCGCCGCTTATTCGAGTTCCGACAATGAGTTTACCGAGACCGCCATCCTCGCAGGCCAGATCGGCGACTGGTCGGCAATGGCCGCCTTTACCCGCCGCGACTATCAGGATCAGGACAACAAAGGCACGGTCGGCGGCCTTGGCGGTGCGCGGACGCTGCCCAATCCCCAGGACGGGCGTTCCAATGCTGCGCTCGCGCGGATCGTCTATGATCCGGCGAACGGCCACAAGCTGCGCCTGACGGGTGAATATCTCGATACACGTCTCTTCACCGAAGGGCTGACCGGACGCAGCGCGACCGTCGAACTGCTCGAAGCCGTCGATACCGGCAAGCGCAAACGTGCAAGCATTGACTGGAGCTGGGAAGGCGATGGCGCGATCGATTTCGCGCGCGCTGCTCTCTACTGGCAAGACGGCGAGGATGTGCAGTTCACCGATGAGGACCGCACGCCCGCTGCTGATCGCGAGCGACTCAACACATTCGAGAACCGTGGATTCGGTTTTGCCGCAGATGCCCGCTCGGACTTTGCGACTGGCACCATCAATCATCGTATCGTGTTCGGCGGCGACATTAGCAAGACCCGTCAACGGGGATTGCGCGACGGCGTCATCCCGCCTTTTGGCGAGGTTTTTCCGACCCGCGCCTTTCCGACCACGGACTTCACGCGCGGCGGGCTGTTCCTAGGGGACGAGATCAGCATCGCCGATGGACGGCTGATGCTTTACCCTGCGATCCGGTTTGACTGGTACAAATTGTCGCCGCGCAACGATGCCTTGCTGCCAACCTTCTCGGGTGCAGGGCACAGCGACTCCCATCTTTCACCCAAATTCGGAGCAGTGTGGAAACTGCTCGAAGATGTTCGTATCTTCGCCAACTACGCCACAGGCTTCAAGGCGCCTGAGCCGGGACAGGTGAACCAGTTCTTCGAGAATCTGGCGTTCGGCTATACCTCGCGCCCCAATCCCGATCTTGGACCGGAAACCAGCGAAAGCTTTGAAGCGGGCATCCGCTTCGGCAACAAGGCAGTGAGCCTCGACATCACCGGCTTTACCGCCCACTACAAGGACTTCATCAGTCAGGAAGTCGTGGGCGGCAGCTTCACACCCGCCGATCCAGCCATCTACCAGTTTGTCAATCTGGACCGAGCCCGCGTGAAGGGGGCAGAGGCGCGGTTGGAAGGGCGGGCACCCAGTGGTATAACCGGAACACTCGCCCTTTCATATGCCACCGGCGATGTCATTGATCCGACGGGGGGCAAGGCTCCGCTTTCGACAATTGATCCGCTGAAACTGGTTGTCGGTATCGGCTATCGCGAGCGGCAGGGCCGCTTTGGCGGTCAGTTGATCCTCACGCACAGCGCGCAAAAGGAACTGGGCCGCACAACCGGCCTGTGCACGGGAGAATGCTTCCGTCCGGATGACTTCACCATCCTCGATGCGACCGCCTTCTTCAAGGTGATCGACGGCCTGACGCTGCGCGCGGGCATTTTCAACATACTCGACAAGAAATATGCATGGTGGAGCGATGTGCGTGGCCTGTACGCCAGCTCGACCGTCACCGATGCGTACACCCAGCCAGGCCGAAACGCGAGCGTCTCGCTCAGCTACCGCTTTTAGAAAATCAGGGAGATTAAAGTCATGACCAAATTTGCTTCAATCATCGGTGCCAGCTTGCTGGCACTCGCCTGCGCCGCCAGTCCGGCGCTGGCGCACCCGCCGATTGCCGCCGAGCAAGCCGCCGCCAGCTTTGAGCAGGATCGTGCCGACATTCTTGCCATGGCGGGCAATTTCAAAGTCCGCTTCGACATGCAGGAATCAACCCGTTGGGATGCAGGCTACACGCCGCTCGCCAAGAAAACATCAGGCGGCCATGAGGTCGTCCGCGTCATCGAAGATACGGGCCGCAAGATCGTGCTCCAGCATTTGCTGGTCATCGAGCAGGAGGGCAAAACCCACATCATCAAGCATTGGCGACAGGACTGGGAATATGAGCCTGCACGCGTGCTGGTCTATGCCGACCGTCACCAGTGGAAATTTGAAGACGTGCCCGAGCGGATGCGGACGGGCCGCTGGTCACAGACCGTCTGGCAGGTCGACGACAGCCCGCGTTATGGCGGCTGGGGCCAGTTCGAAAATCAGGCAGGCGTACGCCGCTGGCGGTCGAACTGGAGCTGGCGTCCGCTTGCGCGCCGGGATGCGGTGCGCAACCCCGTGTATGACCGTTATTTCTCGATCAACCGCCATCAGAACGGCCCCGATGGCTGGATTCACTGGCAGGACAACACCAAAATGGGTCTCAAGGACGGCAAGGTCGTGCCCATTGTCCAGGAATATGTGCTCAACAGCTACACCAAGTTCGACGGTTATAATGTGAAAGCGGCAGACAATTACTGGGCCGCATCCAAGGACTATTGGGCTGCCGTCCGCGCTGCGTGGGACAAGGCTGCGTCCACCAAGGGCGGCATCGGCATCGAAGAAAAGGCCGATACCGGCACGATCATTTCTGGCCGCCTGCTCGAAATCGCTGACGAAATCCAGTCCGGCAAGCTGAAGCGGGACAAGGCCATTTCAGAAGCCGTCAAGCTGATCGAAAGCAACACCAAGAAGCTCTGAACCAGTCGTCCCCCCCGCGCCCGCAAGCACCAAAAGGAGAGTATCGCCATGTATGACCTTGTTGACCGTCCCGTCACCTCGCTCGATCATGGCGCGCGCTTTCTGGTTTGGTCGATGCGGGCATGGGTCAAATCCATGCATGATAGCCCTTGTCCTTGCACCGCCATCGGCCCGGCCTTTGCAAAATGGAAGATGATCGCGGGCCTGCCCAACTTTCATAAGATGATGTTGATCTTCAACCGCAATGCGCTGGAAACCTTCCGGTTCTGCGCTTTGGAATGCAACCGGGTGAGCGAGCATGAGGCGCTGATCCTGAGCTTCGTCCATGGCATGCGCATGTCGCGGCCCGAGGTGGTCTGGGAAACGATGGCGCTCGTTGTCGAAGAGGATGCGGTGACCGATCTTGTTGGAGCAATTTTAGCTCTCGGACGCTCAATGTCTGAAAGCAGCATATTTCCGGGACCGCCTGATGCCGAGCGTCATTGCCAAAGCAGGTCTGTAGATGAACGATAGATCGCCTTAAACCGGTGGCGGGATGGATGTTCTGCCGTAATTTCCCGATATAATTTGATCAGCTTTGAACCTCAGCGCGGACCGCTCACATGTTGATGTTGCGTGACCTGAACATCATTTGTTCGAATATATCAATTAGTTGTCTGGCCATTTCATGACACCAATGCTGATCACGCCCGCCGAGTCCGGCTTTTTGATTGTAGGACTGTACGGACTCGTGGGACATCTTTCATATTGCCGATAGGCAGACGGAAGGATGGAACCAATGACCAAGGAAGACCGCGATATTCAGCGCAAGCTTAAGGTGCTGCGGCACGCTGAGAAGACTGGCCATGTTGCCAGAACATGCCGATACTTCGGTGTCGGTCGATCAAGCTTTTATCGCTGGAGAGCTGCCTACGAGCAGCGCGGCGAAGCCGGGCTGATCAATGAAAAGCCCATCCCGAAGAACCCTGCCAACCAGACGCCGCCAGAGATCGTGGAGAAGGTCCTTTACCTGCGAAGCAAATATCACCTGGGATCGATCAGGATCGTCTGGTATCTTGCACGCTATCACGGCATCAAAATCTCTGACGCTGGCGTCACGCACATTCTGCGCCGTAACGGCGTTGGCCGACTGCCGCGCGGTACGCGCATGCGCAAAGTCCACACCAAGCGTTACAACAAGCAGGTGCCCGGCCATCACATCCAGATGGACGTCAAGTTCCTCAATTTCATCGGCAAGCGCGGCGAGAAGATCCGACGCTTCCAATATACCGCTATCGACGATGCAACACGGGTGAGGGCGCTCAAGATCTACGACAAACATACACAAGCCAACGCGACAAGACTTTGTCGATCACATCATCAACAAGTTCCCGTTCCGCATCAAAGAGATCAGGACCGACAACGGCCATGAGTTCCAGGCCAAGTTCCACTGGTACGTCGAAGATCAGGGCATCCGCCATGCTTACATCAAACGCGGAACCCCGCAGCTGAACGGCAAGGTCGAGCGATCCCATCGCTCAGACCAGCCAAGAGTTTTATCAGCTTCTGTCCTACAAGGGTGACGTCGATCTCGAAGCAAAACTCAGCGAATGGGAAAACTTCTACAACTTCAACAGACCCCACGGCGCCTTCAATGGAAAAACACCCTATGAAGCCCTCCGCGAAAGACTATAATCCCCGGCAGTCGATGTCCCGCTAGATCGTCAACCTTACAATAAAGCGGATTGTCTGCTCCCAGTCCAATTGCGGATTTTGGAAATTGCCGATCGAAGGGTCGGCTGGTGGTAACTGACTAATATGGCAAGGCTGCTTTTCCATCAACGGCTGAAGTTTTATTAAAAAAGCTGATTGAGCGCTGGAGGTAAATGCCGTTATCGAAGCGCAATAATTCTTCAATTTGCAAAAACGAGGAGGCTTTGTTGCAAACCCATACAAGGTGGAGGCCCGAGCCGGAATCGAACCGGCGTGCAAGGATTTGCAGTCCTCTGCGTCACCACTCCGCCATCGGGCCTCACTTGCGGTGGAGGCGGCGTCTAGCGTCTAGTGCATGGCATTGCAATTCTGAATCTGATCTTTTGCGATTCTGGTCCACCATATATTGTGTCCTTGTACACACAAGCCGCAGAAAAAGTTGCTGTTTGCCACCCAAAATCGGGTATTCGTCTGAATCCTGCTTGGACTTTTGCTCTGCTCTAGTTAGAACAAAATTTACCGGGCTGTATTGTTATTGCAACACAGTCATGCCAAATGGCCGAGAAGTTACTGGAAGCACCCAATGGAACCTGCCGATTTTAGCCATATGCGCCGTGCAATGGTCGATAGCCAGTTGCGCACCAATGGCGTTACAGACCCTTGGGTCCTGTCCGCTATGGGAAGTGTTGCGCGCGAATCTTTTGTCCCTGCGCCGTTTCAGGCAACGGCATATACTGATCGTTCCATTATGTTGGGCGATGGGAGGACCCTCAATCCTCCGCTTGCCACAGCGTTGTTGCTCCAGGCTGCAGAAGTGGCAGACGATGACAAGATCTTGTTGGTCGGTTTGCCGGGTGGTTATGTCGCGACCCTCCTGTCGCGCCGTGGCGTGCAGGCAGTGGTGAGTGAGACACTGACCCAGTTACCGGGTGAAGCGCGAACTGGCAAT